>NZ_JBFTLX010000043.1:0-35013 GCF_056396665.1 Cupriavidus sp. 05T313
CCCTAGGTAAGAGCATCATCGCGGACATACCACGCGCGTTTTCCGTAATGACATAGCGGGGGTGGTGTCGAGCGACCGCGCCGCGCGCGCCCGACACAACTCCGCCAGGCGCAGTTGCACGCCGTCGTTCGTCGGCTGGATGCTGTTCAAGTAGATAACCTCAATGTCCTCCCAAAACCAGGCCACAGCGTCCGCAAAGCGGTGAAGCAACTCGCGCGGGATGGCCACGCTGCTGAACGAGGGTGGCGGCGGATCCGCCGGCAAGGTTTGGCCCGGGATTGGGAAGGGGATGCTCCCGGAAGAGCGTCTTCGACGACGGCCCGTCGCCGTGCCGGCACGCGTTACCGATGAGCTGCAGCAGGTCAAGGACAGCAAAGCTGTCGAAGGCGGTCATGGGGATGCCCCGCAAGCTTTCGAAATGCCGCTGCACCTGCGGCCATGCGTCCTTGGCGATCCTGTTGAGAAGAACTAGATCGCCTGGTGGGAATGTAACGCAGCCCCGCAAATAGCTGCGGAGTTGGCGCTCCCACAACGACTGGATGGCCAGACAGAACGCTTCGACCGTCGATTGCAGGAGGGCCTGCGCGTCCGCGTGGGCGAACGGGGCGCCGCCTTCGTTGCTGGCCGCCCACGCTGCGATGTCCGTGTCGAGCGCGGCGAGCGACGGCTCCACGACGTCGCGCAGGAACGCACGAACCTGCATCCCGTGCTTGAACGTGAGCACATCCTGATAGCCGTGCGCCCAGCGGTGCGTATCCACCGTTGTCACAGGCGCCTCCAGCGGCGAATTCGTTCCCGCAGACGGGACCAGCGCGTGGACGGTGCGGGGCGGTGCCTCGGCACGTCGCGGAACTGGGGGAAGTCGTTGAGGAACGTGGTCAAGCCAATGTTGCCCGGCCGAGGGTCGGTGGTACGGAAGATCTCGGCCAGGTCGGCCTCCTCGGTCGGATCGGGGCGCCCCTCGGGCCAACTGGCGAACCCATAAACAATGAGCACAGACTCGGGGGAAAGCCCGCTTCGACGCTGCTCCCGCGGTGCCTGGACCTCACGATAGTAGCCTGCGTCGTGGACGTTGTGCATATTGAGCGCGAGGTAGAACTGGTGTCGCCAGTGCTCCTCGTGGTCGTCCGCAATGACGCGATGCACGCCGGCGCGGATCCGACGTTTGAGGGCCTTGTACGTTTCGATGTGGCGGGCCGCGGTCAGCCAGTTCAGGCGGTCGGCCGGCACGGGCCGAAGCTGGGTGCCGTCCACCGTCAACGCGGCGTAGGCCCGTTCCAGCGACAGTTTGGCGTGCTCGAGCAGGGCCGCGCTCTTCTGGTAGAGCAGCGGGCGAGCCAGCGCGAGCACGGCGATGATCGCCGTGATGACGGCGGCGACGATGGTCGCGAGCAGGGACAAGCGCGACACTTGGGCATCGCTCAGGTCGACGAGGGAGAGGTACGAAAGCAGATAGTTCAGGGTCATGCGGGCCGCCCGATCATGCGGACTGGAGTTGCAACGCGACCGGGTGCAGCGACACGGCGAGCTGATATTCCAGCAACCGGACGTGCGACACCTGCGTCGCCGCGTACAGCAGCTTTTCGGAAATCGACGAGGCGACAATCACGCCCCACACCTTCTTTCCCTGGGCGCGGTGTTTCTCGACCCAGCCCATGTAGCGAAGGATCTGCCCCAGCGCCTTGTCCGGCCCACCGTCGAGTTTCAGCTCGAACACCACAAGGTCGCCCGCGGAGTCGACGAACAGCAGGTCCAACGGGCCAAGCGCGGTCTGGTACTCCACGCCGTCGCGGCCCTCGTCGTCCACGAACAGGCGAAGCGGAGCGGCCTGCCCCGGCAGGGTCGGCGGATTCTTCGCCAGGTAGTCGCGCAGATGCGCTTCCATCGCGAACAGGCCGGATCCGTAGGGGTCCGGACCAGCGTCCATGGCCTCCGGCTCCTCGTCAGCAATGCTGTCCAGCGTGTCGTCGCAGCGGTGCACGCTGAGCGCACCGTCGGCCGCTTTGGCGATTTCCCACGCTCCGTGCTTCGCCGGGTTGTACCACACGACCTTGCCGCGCCCGATGTTGTAAAGGAAGTCGTATTGGCCGTTGGCCAGGCGCGGCTTCTTGTTCTCCGGGTAGTGCACTCGGGAGGGCGCATTCACCGAGCAAATGATGAGCTGGCAGTTGATGGTCTCGGATTTGAGGTCCGGGTACTGGACCCACAGGAGTTGCTTGACCTCGGCGTACGTCACCTCGCGCCCGAGCGGGGCGATCGTGTCGCGGATGAGTTGCCAGATCGGCGGGCGGTTCGTCGAAGCGGTGTTCACGAATCCCTTGCGTTCGAGTTGGTATGGTCGCCAGACGGCTCTGCCCCGGCTAGTCGACTTGATACCACGATGCTTCGTACGTGCACCAGCAGAAAGTAGTTGCTCCTCCGCCCAGGGCGAGGGGCGCCGTAGTGGGAGTGCTCATCCTGTCCGCCGTCACCCGGGCCGCCTCGGAAGGAGCTCGACGGCCATTGGCTTTTCGAGCAAGCCTTTGCACTCAGTCTCAAAGGGATTGTTGGGAAGCGCGCAGACAGTACATACCAAGTCGGCGTTCGCTCGCCCGACTGGGTGAAGATCAAGCGACCCGGCGCGGTCGCGCCCGGGCGATTCCAACGGGCGATGGGGTAGCCGCCGATCTCTGGCGTTGGCTGTGGACCACCCGGCAGTCACGCGCTGGAATAGGGCATTTGCGCCGCTATCTCACTCACGCACAGCTGATATCATATCATTTTGATATGATATTATTAACTCATATCATATCGAACGGAGAGCATGTCTCATGGCGCGTCCTGGCATCAGCTACGAAGAAGTCAAAGCGGCCGCAGAGGAACTGGTGGCCGAGCAACAGAAGCCGACCCTCCGTGCGGTCCGCGAACGCCTGGGGGGCGGCAGCCCCAATGCCATTCATCGGCATTGGACCGCCTGGCAGGGCCGGCAAAAGCCGGCCGCACGCGCGCTGCCCGAGCCGAATCCTCGCCTGTTGGCCGCGCTGGGCGCCGAGCTCTCCAAAGTGGCAGAGGAAGCCAGTGCCGAGGCCAACGCCGAATTGGCCGCTGCGCAGAGGGATCTGGCAGAGTACGCGGCGCGCGGCGAGGCGATGGAGGCGGAGCTGACGAAGCTGCAGGAGCAGCTAGCTCAGTTGGCTTCTGAGCGTGACACCTTGGTCGGGAAGGCTAGTGAGCAAGCGGAAGAAATCTCACGCCTACAGCAGGAAGCAGAGCGCGGCCGTGAGGAGATGGCAAGTGTGCGGCGAATCCTCGCCCAAGCCGAGCTACGGTTGGAAGCGGTGCCGCGCCTGGAGCGTGAAGCTGCCGATCTACGCGAGCAGTTGGAGYAGGCCCGAGCAGCCAGAGTTGAGGCAGAGAAGTTGGCCGCCGTTGCCGAAGCGCAGCGCGCCGGCGAACAGGCCGCCCAGCAGCAAGCGGAAGCTCGCCTTGCACGTGCGGAAGAACGAGAACAGCAGACCCGCAAGGACCTCGCTGATGCGATCGCCGCACATCAGCTCACGCGCGAACGCCTGGTCGAATCGGTGGGCTTGGCCAGTGCTGCGCAGGCCGAGCTGAAGCAGCGGCGCGTCCAGGATGACGCGAGGGGCGAGGGCCTGGGCGAGCCGAGCGGGGAAGCCGAAAAGACGGGAGGGACCAGTACACGAGCGCGCAAGGTACCGACTGCTGGCAAGTAGAGAAGCGACGCTTAGCGCCTATCCAAGGATAGTGCGCGACGACTCGGGTAGCGCTGCCTTTTCCTATTCGTGGTCTTTCAGGTCGACAAGCGATGCTTCCAGCGTATCGGCTGCATCGGCATGCAGCCCCGCAGTCGCTTCGTTCAGCTCGGCACTCGACGGTGCGGGACTCTGCTGCGTCGCGTAGCACGTTGATCGCGAGTCGCAGAGCATCGGCGGTCGTCAGTGAGGTCATGTGCTTTTCCTATGGTTTGGGGGTACTCCTACCGGACAGGCGGTGGTGGCACCGGCGGGCGGCCCAGCGGCGGCAGCGCCGGGCGCTGGTTGTGGATGCCGCGCGCCAGCTCCTCGACGCGTTCGCGGTACTGGAGATCGGTGGACAGGTCGACATAGGCGCGCGTGGCCAACGCCGGAATCAGTTGGCGCGGCATGGCGGTCTGGCGGATTATGGGAATGAACTTGCTGGTGCCCAATTCCTGCATGAGCTGCCCCATCACCAGCATGTGCTCGAAGCTTGCGCCGCCCATGTTGCCGAGAATCTTGCTCACATAGGGCTCGGTGCAGACCATCACGACGTAATCGCTTTGCATGACGCCGCGCCGCATGAAGAGCGCGAGATCATCCCCCGGCCGCGTGTCCCACTGGTCCAGCAACACCTCGATCCCGTAGGCCCGCAAGTCCATGCCGAGCTGGGCGACCCACGCCTTGTGCGCGACCGAGTCGTGGGAATACGATAGAAACACGATCGGTGCCTTGGGTGCAAAGAGCGTCGCCGAGGGCAAGAGCAATCCCGCTTGCTGGAGCACGCTCGCCAGCGCGACGTTCTTGACCGCCCAGTGCGTGCGGTTCAGCTCGAAGCTGCGTTCGATATCGAGCGGGTGCTGCAGGGCTTCGAGCTGCTCGGGCGCGATGGGCGCGATGTCCGGATCAAACTCGAAGGCCACGCCATAGCCATCGTTACGGTGCGAGATCCCGGTGATGCGACCCACGCGTGCCGCCTTGCGGCACATGCGCTCGTATGCGAAGACCGTGGGCAGCGACTGCAGGACATGAAACGTGTCATCGCTGAGCGGCAGGAAGCGATTGCGGACGATGTCGCTGGTGTATTCGAAGAGCCGGTCCTTGTCCACGCTCCACGAAAGGCCTTCCCAAGCCTCGTCGTGGGCGCTGACCAGCAGGTTGTAGTGGGACTGGGCGATGCTCACGGTGTCTTCCTCAGAGTGCGGTGCGCTGGCGCGATGAGGAGCCATTATGCCGCGCGGGACCGCCCGCCTGCTGCGCTTCGCAGTATCGCCTACTGCGCCACGCCGGCGGCATGGACGTGCTGCAGGATCCACAGCACGTCCCGCACCGCATCGCTGGTCTCCCTGTCCAGCGCATGAAACTGCAGCGCCGTGATCTGCGCGATCGCGACCTGTCCAGCATGGTCGAACGCCTCGGGCGACGCCGGCGGCTCGCACCGCAGTAGCGCGAGCCACGTCGAGGCTTTCGACGGCCAAGGCGACATGGTCGGCGAGATCATCCCGGTCGGCGTCGCGCATCGCGCGCGTGAGCGCATGGCGGGCGACCCAGACGGTGGAAGCAATGGCCTCGGCGCTCACGACGCGTCCGGCGTCAAATCGTCGGGCGGGCCTCATCGGTCTGCGTCTGCAGCGTGAGGAACGCCTCACTGCCGAGCTTCAGGCAATCACGAATGAGCCTAAGCGCCCAGCGCCCCTTCTATCGTTGCGAGCTGCATCAGCCGCCGCTGCAGGGGCGATACGTAGTAGGTCGGACGCGGCTTGCTTCCCACCATCGTGAAGGTGTCCGCCACCACCAGCCCGATACGCACCAGCGGTGTCGATGGTGGTGTAAATCCGCGTAAATCTGGCGGCGTCCGATGCCGGCGGCGTTGCGATACCAAGTAACGATGGAAAAGGTTTTGACGCTGGGCGCGTCGTAGGGAGCCCGTAGGGCGACTGGAGACGCGCCCAGCGTCGCGGCGCATGTGGACAGTCTGGCGCGTGATAAAAAGGGGGGTCGCCGAGGAAACAACCGGCGCGGCATCGGCCACACAGACCTCGCGAGTCAAACCGATACCGCGCCGACACCGATTCCGGATATTGGGTCCGGAGCGCACGTGCGCGCCAAGTATTGCATGGCAGGTGCGGTCTGTCGATGGCCTTCGGCGTTCATCAAGGAGCGTCGATGCAGCCCACGGGCCGCCTGTTCATGTGTGCCTGTTGCCGGGCGCAGGTCTTCATTTGCCGCCGCTGTGACCGCGGCAATCGCTATTGCCGTGATTGTGCCGCAGAGGCCCGCCGCGCCAACGTGCGCGAAGCCGGCCGGCGCTATCAGCGTAGCCGTCGCGGGCGCTTTGCCCACGCTGCGCGAGCCCGACGCCACCGGGCTCAACAAGAGATCGTGACGCATCACGGTTCACCCACTCCCCCTGCGAATGATGTACTGCGACCGGACCCGACAGACGTCGCCGTTGCAGTTGACGCAGGCGATCGTGCGACGGCGGTGCCGGCAACGCAGTGCTGTCACTGCTGCGGCTGCCCGCTGCCACCGTTCGTGCGCACAGGCCATCTGCGTCGTCGTGGTCCGCGTCGTACTTATCGTTTCGAACGCGGAGAAGTCCCTGATGACCATAAAAGCTGAACTAGAGGCGCAGATCCTGCGCTACTACCACGTCGAGAAGTGGCGCTGCGGCACCATCGCAAAGCAGTTGCACGTGCATCACGAGACGGTGCAGCGTGTGCTTGCGCATGCTGGGCTACCGCGGCACGGACCGCCGCCGCGCCCGTCGATGATCGAGCCGTACCTGGCGTTCATCCGGCAGACGCTGGAGAAGTTCCCTTCGCTCAGAGCCAGCCGCCTGTACTCGATGGTTCGCGAGCGTGGATACAAGGGTGCGCCGGACCACTTCCGGCATTTGATCGCGCAGTACCGCCCGCGCCCGATCGCCGAAGCATTCCTTCGTCTGCGCACGCTACCGGGAGAGGAGATTCAATGCGACTGGGCGCACTTCGGCCACATGGAGATTGGCCGGGCACGCCGGCCGCTGATGGCCTTCGTGATGGTGCTCTCGTACTCGCGCGACATCTATCTGCGTTTCTGTCTCGACGCCCGGATGGAGAACTTCCTGCGCGGCCACGTCGGGGCCTTCACCCACTGGGGTGGTTTAGGCAAGGTCATTCTTTACGATAATCTCAAGAGCGCGRTGCTCGAACGTCAGGGCGATGCGATCCGCTTCCACCCGACGCTGCTCTCGTTCGCCGCGCATTACCGGTTCGAGCCGCGCCCGGTGGCGGTGGCGCGCGGTAATGAAAAAGGTCGCGTGGAGCGGGCCATTCGCCACGTACGCGACGCGTTCTTCGCGGCGCGTACCTTCACCGGTCTGGACGATCTAAACGCACAGGCCGAGCATTGGTGCCGCAACCAGGCGGCCGACCGGCCATGTCCTGAGGATCGCGCCATGACGGTACGTGAGGCCTTCGAGAAGGAGCAGCCACTGCTGCTGGCGCTGCCGGACAACCCGTATCCCGTGGAGGAGCAGCTTGAGGTCAAGGTCGGCAAGACGCCCTACGTGCGCTTCGACCTGAACGACTACTCGATATGCGCAAGTGAAGAACGATTTCCGGATACTCGCAGGCTGTGTTAAAGCGGACACCCGCACAAACACAGCAGAGGATCTGCACGATGACAGCAAGACGAACGACCATCCGGCAACTGCCGCTGACCGAGGTCGTTGACCGCGACACACCCGGTGCGACGCCGGTCAGCATCACCGCCTCCGAGGGCGGCACTATCTATCACACGGTCCCACTCGCAGACCCTGACACCGGCAGGCGACGCGACGCCCGCCCGCAGTGGATCGCAGGCACTTTCCCTCTCTTTCCCGTTGTCCGGCTCGCTGACGGCGCGCCGTGGGCTGAGGCAAACGTCTGGCTCATTGATATGATGGAGTCGAAGTCGTCGCCAAACATGCTGACGTTCGCCAGCATCGCAGACGACCTGGTGGCGTTCCGTCGTTATCTCGATGACGAGGACGTCGACTGGCTGATGTTCCCCGCGAACAAACGGCAACGGCCCACCTACCGCTACAGCGCCTCGATCAGGCTGGCTGTGCAGGCAGGCGAACTGTCTCCGGGCGTTGCCAGGCGTCGTATGGGTGCCGTGGTGCGTTTCTATCGCTGGCTCATGGCCGAAGCAGGCTTCAGGCCCGCAAACGCGCCGTGGGTCGAATCTGGCCGTTTCATCGAGTTCAAGGACCAGAAGGGCTTCAGCCGCGCGGTCGAGGTCAAGACTACCGACCTGTCGATCAGTGGTCGGCGCGCCGAAGACCCGTGGGACGATCACATTCAGGACGGCGGTCGCCTGCGCCCACTGTCCTCTTCCGAGCAGTCGGTGCTGCTCCAATCGTTAGCCGCACTCGGCAACACCGAGATGACGCTCGYTCATCTGTTCGCGCTGTTGACAGGCGCTCGTATCCAGACGGTACTGACCGTGCGAGCGAAACACGTGATGCGCAAGCCTGGCGGGTATCACGGCGACGACATCCGTCTCGCCTGCGGGCCGGGTACGGGCATCGACACGAAGGGCGGAGTCAAGGGCGTGTTGCACTTGCCGCGCGGTTTGTACGAGCGGCTGTACATCTACGTGCACAGCGATCGTGCTCGCAAGCGTCGCCAGCTGGCAGACGGCGGCGATCATCCCGACCAGCCGCTCTTTTTGAGCCATCGCGGTGCGCCACTCTACGAGGATCGCGCGTCGCGTGCCCCGCTCAGCGCTGGCCCGCAGGTACGCCGCCATGTCAAGACCGGGCAGGCCGTGCGCCAGTTCATCAGGGACGAACTGTTGCCCGTGATGCGCGTGCAGCTTGGCAACCCCAGGTACGAGTTCAGCTTCCACGACCTGCGCGCCACCTTCGGGCTGAACATGGTCGACACGATGACAGCGAATGAGACGAAGTACACGCGGGCGCTCGATCAGTTGCGGCAGTTGATGTGGCACGTACAACCGTCTACGACCGAGCGCTACCTCGCTTACCGCGAGAATTGCAAGCTGTTCGACGCGGTACAGGACGGCTGGGGCGCGCATCTGTCGACGCTGGTTGCGCGCACCCTCGACACGGCGGTGGCAGCATGAGTCGCCAGTACGAGGAAGTGCACATGCCGCTCGCGGAGGGCACAACACTGCTGCACCCCGAGCGCGCGCTGCTCAAGTGGGAAGGCACCAACAGCCGTTCCGATATCGGTCAGATCTGCTATCTGACGCGTGACACGTCAAGTCCGCAGCGCACGCGACACACTTTCGAGCACTCAAGCTTCAGCAGCGAACGCGCCAGGGTCGTGCGCCTGCTGGTGACCCAGATTTCCGGGCGTATGACCCTTGGCACGAGGCGCCCGGAGACGATCTCCATGTATTTGCGCGTCGTGCTTGAGTTCGTCAACTGGGCCGACAGGCAGGGCTTGCATCAGACGCTTTGTCACGAGAAGGCTACGGCGGAGGCCGTTCATCGCTACTTCCGTGAGAAGCGCGAACAGGTCTCGCTGGGCAACCTGAAGCGCAATTCCGTCGGCACCAATCAGCGTTATCTGTTGTCGATGCTACGTGAGTTATTTCGAAACGACGACTTCTGCGCCGATGAGAAGGTGCTACGCCGTCAACTGGATGCTTCTGTGCCGACGGCTGTGCCTGACGCCGGGRCACAAGCCGCCCTGCTCGCGTGGGCTGACGCGCTCTTCAGCGGCATCAGCACGCTGGTGCTCGACTTCAAGCCGTACCCGGTGCACGTGACTACCGCGCGAGGTGAGAGTCTTTGCCTTGTTCCGTACAGACACCATCGTCGCGAAGGCGACGGCTCGCACGGCCTGGCCGGCTGGAATCTGGAAACGGGAGAGCCGCGCACCCGGGAAGAACTCACGATGCGCATGGCGGAGGCTGGCGCTAAAAACCCTTTTAAGCGTTCGGGGGACATCGCGACGCGTGCGGCTAAACATTTTGCGGCGGCGAACGAGGACGCGCAGTCACCGATCCGTCGCTCACATGCTTCGATGGCGGTCTTTTGCTTTGCCGCGCTGTTTCTGGCCGAAACGGGCGTCAACCCCGCACAACTGCTGGCCATGAGGTGGAGCCCGGAGTTTGCCGCGAGCCTGCAGGATGCGTCGGTTGCACGTCAGAAGTTTCGTGAGGTCAAGTACCGTGCAGGCGGTAGGGACGTTACGTTCACCGTCTCGCTGGGCTTCATGCCGAAGCTCAAGGCGTATCTGGCATTGCGCGAGTATCTGGTGCAGGACGCAGACTACGACGGACTGTTCATGGTAGTCGGGTGTTCTGCACAGAGACGACAGCCAGTGGGTCTCTCACCCCAGTTTCTGGTTCAGCTTTACCGTCGACTCGACACGTTCGGGATCGTGCTGCCACGCATTAGCGCACGTCAATGGCGTGCGGTGAAACAGGATTGGGCGGTGAGCAACCACGGCCCTGTCGTCGCAGCCACGCTGATGGGGCACTCGCTGGTCACGGCGCTGCGCTCGTACTCCAACGGTACGGATGCCGCGCACAAGGCTGAGATGGGCGCGTTCCTCGCTTCGGTCGAGAAGACCGTGCTGAAGCCCGGCGACGACCCAGCTGGCAGCATCAGGGGCGCGGTGGGCATCTGCATCGGGTTCCACAAGCCTGCACCGATCGCGGACTCGGTCACCGTGCAGCCTGACTGCCGCTCGACCGAAGGGTGCCTCTTCTGCGACCAGTACCGCGTGCACGCCGACGCCACCGACATCCGCAAGCTGCTGGGCTGCCGTCACTGCATCAGGCTCGTGAGTGGGCGTGCTGGATCGGTCGAGCAGTACGACAGCTCGTTCGGCGCGGTGCTGCGCCGCGTTGACTTCCTGCTGGATGAACTGCGTAAGCGCGACGCCGCGCTGGTCAATCAGATCGAGCAGGACGTTGATATTGAGGGGAACCTGGACGCTTTCTGGTCGACGAAGCTCGACCAGCTTTACGAATTGGGAGTGGCATGAACAACACGCTGATCTCACCGATCGCTGAGTGCCCCGACTGGTATCGGGTCGAGGATGATACGGTCGTCACGCGCGACAAGGCTGGAAACGCGGTTTCGCTGTTTGGTGACGACGCCTGGGACATCCAGGCATATACGATCGGACTGCGTCGCACCCACATCCATTTCAGGGGACACCTGCCTGACGGCGCGAGTCGCGCCCTTTCAGAGGCGACTACGCGTCAGTGGAAGCAGGTGATGTACTTTCTGATGCACGAAGTTACCGATACGGTCCCGGCGTCCGGTACGCTACACGCTCGTTCAAATCACCTGAGGGCGTTCGCGTTCTTTGCCGCCGCACGTCAGCTTACGCTCTACGAGGGCCTGTCCACTGTCGCTGTTGTTCTGGACTATGCGGCGCAAACCGGGATGGAGACGAAGGCCCAGATCCTTCATTCGATTCTGGTAAAGCTTCACCGTCTGGGCGTCGGGACCACAGGGCTGCGCGTACCACTGGGCCAACTGCACAAGCCTCTGCTCGAGCGCTTCGCGCAACGTGCTGGATACTCACAACACCCTGTCATCCCGACGCGGATCTACCAGCACTTCCTGTCGGCCTGTGAGCATGACCTCAGCATCGCAGAGGGCGTCGCTGACATGCTGTCGGACTACCTCGCACGCAGGTACGCTGGAGAGAGGCCGGGCGTCTCTGTGGAACTGGCGAGGACTGCTTTGCACTTCGGGTGCAAGGACTCCCCTTACGTTGTGTCGTTTCTTGTAGCGGCGATCGGCGGGCTATGCCAGCTTGTCATCCTGTCGTTCACCGGCATGCGTGCGGCAGAAGCGGAGAACCTGCCGTACAACTGCCTGAGCGAGACCCGTCTGGATGGCGTGACGCACTACACGATCGAGGGCATCACGACCAAGCTGTCGGGCGGTCGTTCCAGGCGCGCATGCTGGGTGACCAGCCAGCTCGCTGCCCGTGCCGTCAGGCTCGCGCAACGGCTGTCGGGCGAGGCACACCGTGCGCACTGCGCGCAGGGCTACGCCGAATCGACGGACGGTTCGCACCTGCTGTTCTGCCGGATGGGGCTGCGTTTGGGGTACGTAGCAAACCGGGCGGCGAGTACCGTTCATAACGATATCGAAGCCTTTCGTGAGCGCGTCTTCCCGACAATCACGGTCGAGGACATCGCTGAACTGAAGCGTGTCGACATGCACCGCGCGTGGGAAGACGAGCCGAAGTACGCGGTCGGGCAGCAGTGGCCGTTCACGCGCCATCAGCTTCGCCGTACCCTGGCCCTCTACGCCCATCGGAGCGGACTCGTGACGCTGCCGACGCTCAAACGTCAGTTGCAGCACGTCACGCAGGAGATGAGCATGTACTACGCTCGTGGCTCGGCATTCGCTAAGGGCTTCATCGACGCCGACAAGACCCACTTCGCGAAGGAATGGGCCGGGGCACAGGGCCTGTCCGAGTACCTTGCATACGCCGAGCAGGTGCTGTTCTCTGACGAGCGGCTGTTCGGCGGCCACGCAGCGTGGACGCAGAGCCGTGCCGTGCAGGCCTCGCCTGTGTCGGTCTACTCACGCGAGCAGACGGTGAGGATGTTCGTGAAGGGCGAGCTGGCGTACCGCGAGACGGTGCTGGGCGGCTGCGCCAGTGTCGAGCAGTGCAAGTCGACGCCGCTCGACTGGATGCGTCTGGATTGCCTTGAATCGGACTGCCGTAACCTCGTGGTCGTGCCATCGAAGCTTCGGCGCGTGATCAACGCGCAGCAGGTTACGGTCGCGAAGCTGCGCGCGGTCGATGAGACGAGCGTCGAATACCGGATCGAGGCGCAGGTGCTTCAACGACTGCTTGACGCGCAGGAGAAACTGATCAAACCGGAGGCAGCATGAGCGGCGCCATGACCGACTACTATGCCGCCCTTGAGCGGCTGAAGAACCGCAAGGGTGCGCGTATCAACAACGACACCGTGGCGATCGAGGCGGGCCGCAAGAAGGGCAGCATCAAGAAGTCGCGCCCACAGTTCACCGAACTGATCGCAGCGATCGACGCGGCCAACGCAGTGGCCGGGCGCCCGAAGCTCGAGCTCACCGAGCGTCTGAACCGCGCAAAGGGCGACGCGAAGGATCTGCAGGCACAGCTTGACGAATCGCTGGCTCGTGAACTTGCTCTGCTGCATCAGGTGTTCCGCCTGCGCAAGGAACTGGCCGCGCTGCGTGGCGGTAGCGTCCTGCCCTTGCAGCCGCGCTAGATTGCGGCGGGCATCTTCGCTCGAAATCAGCTGCGAAACTTGCGACTGAAGATGGACATTCCGACGGTCGTTGTGTCCATTTTTTCTGCTGACTTTATGGACACCAGGCAGCCTGCTGATTCCAGTATTTTCAAGGCTCTGGCTGATGTCCATTTTTTCTCTCTTGCGCGTAACTCGATCCCGCACACGCATGTGCGCCGCACGCTGACGGTGCGCGCCGATCCGCTGTGCGTGCGTGTGTTGGACGGCGCCCAGGTGATCGCCAGTCACCCTCGCAGCTATGATCGCGACGCGCAGATCGAGCAGTCTGAGCACCTGCGCGAGCTCGAAGAACGCAAGCGCCAGGCCCGTCAGCATCGTGGCGTCAACAGCCTGACGAAGGCCGTGCCGGCCAGCCAGTTGCTGCTCACGCGCGCGGCCGAGCGCGGCGCGAACCTCGGCGCACTCACGAACGCATTGCTGAGTCTGCTCGATCGGTACGGCGCGGCCGAGTTGCAAGCCGCGGTCGAGGACGCGCTCGCGGCGGGCGTGCCGCACGCGAATACCGTGCGCCTGGCACTTGAGAGGCGGCGCACCGCGAGCGGCACACCGCCGCCGGTCGCAATGACACTACCCGAGCATGTGCGGCGCAAGGACACGCCGGTGCAGCCGCACCGGCTCGACACCTACGATCAACTGACGACTGCCGACGATGACAACGAATCCGAACCCCACTGAAATCCTTCGCTCCCGGGCGCAGGCGCTGCGCCTGAACGGGCTCGTCGAACACTGGCCGGAGGTAAGCGATGCCGAATGGGTCGCGCCGCTGCTCCAGTGGGAAGAAGAGGCGCGCACAGACCGATCCTTGCAGCGGCGCATCCGCGGTGCGCGGCTGGGCAAGTTCAAGTCGATGGGCGACTTCGACTGGAAATGGCCCAAACGCATTGATCGCCTGGCTGTCGAGGAATTGATGTCGCTCGCGTTCGTCAAGGAGGCGAGCAACGTTGTGTTCATCGGCCCGAACGGCGTGGGCAAGTCCACGCTTGCGCAAAACGTTGCGCACCAGGCGCTCATCCAGGGCTATACGGTGTTGTTCAAGGCCGCCGGGGAAATGCTCGGCGAGCTGGCCGCGCTCGACAGCGATTCCGCGTTGCGCCGGCGTCTGCATCACTATGCAGCGCCCGACGTACTACTAATCGACGAAGTCGGCTACCTCTCGTACTCGAATCGTCATGCGGACCTGTTGTTCGAGTTGATCAGCCGCAGGTATGAGACCCGTTCCACCATCGTCACGACCAACAAACCGTTCTCGGCATGGTCGGAGGTGTTCCCGAACGCCGCCTGCGTCGTCTCGCTGGTTGACCGGCTGGTGCATCGCGCTGAGGTCATCTCGATCGAGGGCGAGTCCTATCGTCTAAAGGAGGCGCGCGAGCGCGCCGAAGACCGCGCCCGGCAGCGCGGTGCGAAGAAGATCAACAAGGATAAAGGAGCCACCCAATGAGTCATATTCCTTTGCTACCGTCGGGCCGCCAGTTCGGCGTGCCGTTCCCCCTCGCCGACGACTGGACGCCCGAGCAGGCGCTCGCGGTGTTCGAGTTACTCGACGATCTGCGCAACGTCATTGGCCAGCACTATCTGCATCAGATCCAGGAACAAATGCAGCGGGATCGCCAGACCCGCGACCCGGATTACGACCCGAGCGATACCTCGTTCTGACATTCGTCTCGCATCAGACAACGGAAGGGGCCCTTGTGGCCCCTTTATTGTTGCGCTTTACGCTCAACCTTGTGCCGCCATTTATGCGCGGATTTACACCGCCGCTAACAAGCGGGGCTGGCGACCGCGTCGAGGTCCTTTTCCGATCCGTTAGGGCGCGGCCTGGTCGATCTTCAGACCGAGACAGCGGCAGGACATCATGTGAAGTCAAAAAAATCGGCCAGAAGGAGCCCATTCCTATCGAGCACTCGAACATCAATGCTCATGACTTCGACTCGTTCGTCAATTGAGTGCAACTCGCTCAGGAGTTCGCGAGACTGGCCCGGTAGGAAGTCGCTCAGGTCGCCCTGTTGGTGATTCGGATGCAGAACGGCCACGCGAACGCGTTCAGGTTCGAACTCCCGAATGAATCCCTTGATGGTGGTCACAGTGTCCGGCATCCTCCTGAACGCGTCAGGGTGCAATGGTCCGGCGAAACACCAGCGTCCGCCAGCCATTTTTCCCTTAGTCTTGGTCAGGAACTCCTTAAGGCTTTCGTTCGCCTCGTGAGGCGAAGTCAGTCGAAGGTATAGCCGACGCTCGTTGCCCAATCTGTACTCGTCCGGCAACTTCGGAGCCTTTGGAATCTTGCCTGCGGTGCCAAGCCGATGGTCGCGAAACATCGATCGCAAAGTCGTGCTCTTGCCGAAGTTTCTGGGCGCAACGATGAAGAGTGCGCGTTCAACATAGGTGCTCATTCCTTTTTCCTATTCGTGGTTCTTCAGGTCGGCCAGCGATGCTTCCAGCGTATCGGCTGCATCGGAATGCAGGCCCGCAATCGGCCATGCACCCCAGGCAATCTCCACCACAGTCAACGCTTAGTGGATCGTCGGCGTTGTCCAGCGGCCGTCCACAGATCGCGCAACGGCGGCCGAGAGGTTCACCGATTCTCTGAGCAGGCTCCAATGCTTTTCCGATTAATCAGCGTTGTGCGCCAGCGCCGGTTAGTGGCGATGAGTGAGACTGGACGATCCCCTGACGTGGCGATGCAGGAATTTTGTCCCCACCTCCCCCTCTGGAAGAATCCCTATTCTCATTAGGCAGACCATCATGCCGTAGCCTGGCTGCTAATGCTAGCGTGGACGGTCGAGGGAATCGGCTTGAGACGCGCAATCATCATCATTGATTCGAGTGGCGGAATTTGTGCTCCTTCTCCTGCATCAGCAAGATAGGCATTTCGAAGCTCTCTCATGATTGCAGCTAGTGCCGTTCCTCCAGATACATCGACAACGCCTGGGTTGGGTAGATTGACCAGATCCTCGTGGATGTCTCGGGCGATCTCACACACCCAACGGTGCAAACCATGCGCATAGCCGTCGTTGTCCAGTTCGCCGTGTTGGCGAGCTGATTCTTGAAATCCGTCTAGAAGGCCAGCGACGGCTTCGGCAAACTCATGCTGAGGAGCCCGGAATACAGCACTCATACATGTCAGATACGAGGCGACATAAAACAAGCGCAGCGAAACAAAGGCTGGTCTGGGATCGGCCTCGATAAGGCCAATGAAACTTGCCTCGCTTTCACGCGGAAGCTTCAGGATGCTCTGGATACAAGATTCGATATTCTGATCGGCCATCTTAATATGATTTCTGCGTGGCATTAGCGTCACAAGAAGTTTCAAATGCGAGGGATTACAGAATGGGTTGGCTGAATCGCATCAGGGCCATCACCCCATATTGCCTGGAAGTCACGACCCTTCCATCTTGGAAGAGGATGCCGAGCTTGTTGTTCGTTCACAGCCAACCCGGAATGCAACGAGGCAACGCTGGATCCTGGTCCGAAGTGCTGCTCGCATTGCGGCGAGACCGAGCTTCGGCGCGCGGATCTGTCGGGCATCTCTTTGACCAACAGCGCCAGGCCTTTATCTGCAGTACCTGTGGCGAGCAGTGAACTGCGTGATCTGGCGAACCAAGTAAGCCGGTATGCGGGATCAATAGAGTTTGACACAATGCGCCCAATAAAATCAGACACTTAGCGACGCACGTGATCGCACTCTAGCGAAAAAGAGTTCAGGCAGAAATCGTGCGACAAAAGAGTTTGACACAACCTGTTGGGCATGTAGCGCTGCGACGGCAGAGATCGAGTGCCCATACTTGCCTAGACACGTCTGTTCAGCAGCCTCCGGACCAGTTTTACATGTCGCCTAACAGCTAGGTCGCGCCAATGTCGGGGGGCCGCTCCCGACCCATTGCGGTCATATGGACTCTCGGAAAGCTGACGTTCGACGCGGCGTGGCAAACGCATCCTGGACATTGCCCGTTGCGCACCGGTCACGAATAGCCAATCGTGACAGGATTCAATCAGGGTCTTCCTTCGCCAACTGAGTGGGCTGCATCGCCATCCGGGGCATGCGCTATCGAACGCCGCGAATGAACGCAAGTATTCCCGTGCCCACTGTATCGTCGGGGCTGTTGATCGAAAAAACCTCAGAGAAGTGGTTCTGTCCCGGGAAGCGTGTGAATGCTGGACAGCGGTTGGCTTTGCAGAGCGCGTCCTGGAGCTGCAGCGCCTGGAGCTCCACGGCGACGGGATCGAGTTCCGCGGTTGCCACCATGAGTGGCAACGGTGTCTGCTGAAGTCCGGGCACTGACGAGCGTTCCGCGTACCGGCTGACGTCGTCGCCGAAATATGCCTTGAGCGCCGGGCTAATCTCGGCGGTAGCGGGGTCGAAGATGGTCGCCGAGAGAAACGCCGCGCCAGCCAGTCCTACGCCAACCGGTCCATAGAACTGTGGGTGGGCGACATAGGAGGCCACGAGCACCGCGCCGGACGAGTGACCCACGAGAAAGACCCGCTTCGGGTCGCCGCCCTGCGCGGCGATGTTCTCCTGAACCCAGCGCACTGCCAGACCCAGATCTTCGGTGCCCGCTGGCCAAGAGTTCTGCGGTGCCATCCGGTGATTGAGATTGACGCCGATCAGTCCGCGGCTCGCGGCCCATAGCATCACGTTGTCGTAGAAGGGGCTGTCGGACGCATGTTTGTCACCGCGCACGAAGCCGCCGCCATRCACGAAGATCAGCACGGCACGCGGCGACTGGAGCGCAGTCGCGGGTACGAACAGGTCCAGCCTCTGGCTGTCTGCCGGCCCGTAGTTCAGATCCCGCGAGACACGCACTCCCGAATAAGACTGTGCCTTCAACAGCGGCACATATAGGGCGGCGGTGCTCGACGGGTCAACGACTCGTTCCAGCGCCTTGAGCTTTTCGTCAAGATCGGGCGGCACCTGCGCCAGGGATAGGTGACTGGCGACGCCCAAGGCCAGAATCGCCAGGGCGCGCCCGAAAATTTCTCGACGGCTCATCACAATCTCCCGACGCAGCTCGCACGGTGACCAATCGGGGTCTTGTCTCCGCACAGGTCCCAAGTCTGATGCATGACCGCCACGTTGTGCTGCGCCACGCATCAACATCAATTTATAGATTACCGGGTAGTCAACTGCAAGACGAGAGCAGCACCTAACGTCCGCTGTCCTACGCCCACGACCGATGGACCGCTTCTGGCCGGGAACGGACCTCCGTCGGACCTCCGCCGTATGCACCTCGGACGGATCTTCCCGACCCAACTCGGCCGCTGAACATGCCTCCTTCTAAACATGACGACATAAGTATTGCAGCATGTATGATTGCGTGGTTACTCTAATGGAGAGGCAGTCATGCGCAGACTCGAGATTGCAGACGCACATATCATGCAGTTGGCGATTCGACAGGAGATCGAGCGAAGCGAGGAGTCGCGGTATGACCACCGCCTGCACGGAGTGCTGCTGGTCAGCAGCGGTTACTCGTGCACTGAAGTGGGCCAGATGTTCGGTCAAGCGGCCACGACAGTTCAGCGATGGGTCCGACGTTTCTAGCGGGGCGGTTTCGACGGATTGCGGGAAGGTGAACGGCCCGGTCGCCCGCGTGCGTTGAATGACTCGCAATGGCGTCGCATCGAGGCGGATCTGCGCAAGACACCACGCGACTTCGGATTTGAAGCGGGCCTGTGGGATGGGCCCGTTCTATCGGAGCACTTGCGTCAGCGCTATGGCATCAAGCTGGGCGTGCGGCAGTGCCAGAGGCTGTTTCGCCAGATGGGTTTCCGGCTGCGCAAGCCGCGCCCGCAGGTCGCCCAGTCTGATCCTATTCGCGTTGCGGCGGTAAAAAAAACTGCGGCGACTGGCAAAGCGCGACGACATTGAGTTATGGAGCCTGGACGAATGCCATTTCCAGCAACACGGATCGCGCTGTCGCATGTGGGTGGCCCCGGAAATCCGCGATCCGGTGTTGATGCATGCGCCGACGCGAAAGTCGGTGGCATGTTTTGGCGCCGTCAGTCTGAGCACGGGTCGCTTCGTCTGGCAGGTATGCCCTGTCTTCAACGCAGAAACGTTTGCATCCTTTCTTCGCCAACTACTCCGCCATCGACGTCGCGGCAAGCGCATCGTCGTGGTCCTGGACAACGCCAAGTACCACCATGCCGTTCTGCTCAAACCGTTACTGCACAAATACAGGCGGCACATGACGTTGTTGTTCCTGCCACCATACAGCCCGCAACTGGCGCCTATCGAACGCGTATGGAAACTGACACGGCGCCTGGGGTTACATAACCGGTACTTCGCCACCCTCGTAGAAGTTCTCTCGGCAGTCGACGCCTGCTTCCAGCAATGGAAGAGACCAAACGAGGTACTACGACGACTATGCTGCATTATTTAAGACGTTGTGTTTAAAAGGCCGTTTCCGAAGGTAAAACGGTCACTCGCATGCAGCCCGACGTCTATTCGGTGCAAGCGGCCGTTTACGCTGGTGGCGTATAGCAGCGAAAGCCGGAGATTTTCGGCGTTTTTTGATTCCGTTTCGGTTTACGGCGGCAACCACACGACAACATGCGCTCGAAAGCGGTTTCGTTATCAATCATTTTCGCGAGATACGGGCGGGGCAGCGTGTCGTCTACGTTTTCGCGCTGATGCACACACCCTCACGCGCGCGGGGTCACCCCCGGCGCGAGACCGAAAGGGGGCGGGGCGTGGTCCTTGTACACTGACGGGTGCGCGAACAAATGGGGATCACGATGACGAAAAATAAAGTGCCGATGTACCCACGGGACGGCGGGGGCAGCTTCAACGTACCTGCGACGAAAGACGGCGCGATTCAACGCCTCGTGCCGCTTGGGGACCATATGGAGATCTATTCGCCCGAGGAAACATTCAGGATGCAGACACCTGAATCCATCGACCCCAGTCGGACGAACCCGAACGCTATGTTCGTCAACGTGAAGATAGCGGACGTCGGATCCTCGTCGCCCATCRTTGCCCGCACGGTCCTCATGGCGCATGACATGCTTCATCACCGGACGATACTGCGGGACGATGAACGCAGAGAAGCGGCGCTCAAGCTCATGCACCGGATCAAGACTTCACTCCTGCACTGCGAACAGGCGGCCGACGAACTTATCAAATCGGTGCACGCTCAGTGTGAGAGTTTCGGCCAGACGGAACAGGCAGCAAACGCCCGAACGTATGCGAACTTCCCGATCGTCGCAGATCTCGACGCGAAGGTCACTGCGTTCTTGATTCCCGCACGTCGCGTCATCACGGATATCTGTCAGATCCCCCAGCACTTCTGGAAGCTCGGCAGCATACATAGCAACTTGGACTACCTGCTCGACAAAGAGATCGCACCACTGCTCGGCGAAGAGCATCACATGGTGCAATGGTTCCGGAAAATGGTTCCGGCCATCACGCGCATCGTGAATTTCCGTAACGGGCAGGAACACATCGGCACGACGAAAGGGCTGCCGTTGGTGACCAAGAATTTCGAGATGCTACCGACGAACGAAGTCCATGTTCCGGTGTGGTATCTCGAAGGCGAACGACCAAGCTCGATCACTGACGAAATGCCGCGCATGGTCAATCACCTTTTGCACTTCGCGGAGACGATGTTCGTCGCGTGCGTCAATGCCAACCTGCCGACCTTCCCGCCGATGGTTCTGCAACTCAACGAGAAGCCAGACCCGCTGTGCCCAATCTCGTACACGCGGGTCATCGACGCCAGCCGCTTCACGCTTCCCGAATCAGGTGCTCAGCAAGCCGACCCTCCTGGATCTGCCGAATTCCAATGACTCCCCCCGGGAACATGACGACGTAGCGAGTTGACATAACCMGGCGAGCGGACCACAACGTACGTATACGAAATCCGAAACGCGCAGGCACAAAGGGAGTTGGTCAATATGCATAACGCATCATTCTGGCGCCGCTATTTTCAGAGCATGTTCAAGTCGCACCTCGAGCGCACGCTGCAGGTGCTCGAGCAACGTCTGCTTCCGACGTTTGATGGGATCGAAGCTGAAGCAACCGCGCTTCAGGAGAAGACGTACAACGAGCTGGTATCGATGCCGCTTGATCCTGACGTAGTCGACGAGTCCATGCTGGCCGAATCTGCGTTTGAAGCTGGCTACGCGCATTATTCCGGGATGGAAGCCGTCCGGCAGTCGCTAGTCAATTCGTTTGCGCCAATGATCTATCACACGTGGGAGCAGCAGCTGCTGGCGTTCCACCGCAAGGAAGTTTTGCACCCCAAGGAAGAGCACAACAATGACTTCCTGAAGCTGTCAGTGCTGCGCAAGCGGCTCGCGGCCAACGGCTTCGACATTACCCAATTGCCAACGTGGTCGCGCATCGACCAATTGCGGTTAGTAGCGAACACCGTGAAGCATGCCGATGGCGACTCCGCCGATAACCTGAAGGCACAACGCCCTGAGTTCTTCGAACCGCATCATGCGAATGGGAAGCTCACCGCGATGCCGTTTCGTTATACCCCAAGCGTCTATCGGCCTATGTCGGGCGAAGACCTATATCTAACGATGGCGGACATTCAGGCGTACGGCCGCGCGACGATTGAGTTCTGGGGCGAGTTTGCGGACGCTCTGGAGCGCGCGTAGGGCGTCTGAAGCACGGGAGGACTGCGTGCAAGGTGCTCTGCTCACTTTTGAGCAGTGCTTTAGAAACAAGGGCTTAGCGGCAAATGGACAGCCTACTTTGGTACAACAACGAAATGCACCGTGCACGGGCCATCTTTTCTGCTCAGGTCGCGCTCGAATCTATACGGGAAATCCGGCCGACGCCATAGCTTTGCTTGCAGAGGGCGCGCCGTGTTGTGGCCACTCTATCTGGCGATAACCGTTAATTCAGGCTGACGGAAAAGGCATCAACGCTTTTAGGTCGAGCACCGCATCAGCTTGCACAACATATCCCAAGTTCATCATCGTATTGATCACTGGGACCTGCATTGAGGTCGGTATCGGACGCGGCTCCAGACGTCCCTCTGCCGGAGCGGTTGGGCCGCCCCAGAGGAAGCCGATCAGCTCTGCACGCGTACCCGGAGCGTTACCTTGCTTTGTCCGGTACCATCCATCTTCGTACAAGAATACCGGCGATCCGCTTGAACCCGGAAAGCACGCAACGTCGATCACAAACTGCCGAAGCCCATTCCAATCCACCAGTGGATGTGACGCTGAAAGTCCGTCCCGGACGATAGGCAAGTTGTGCCGTTCGTTCCATAAGCCGAGTGGGTAGCCTGCCATCAATACCCTCTCAACCGGCCGCATGATCTCTCGCGTCTCGGCGTCGGGCAGCCATGATTCGTCGAGAAACATGTGGCGCAAGTGTCCACGCTGAATGGCATGTTCAATCAATGGCGCACACAATATCGCGCAAAGATCGATCGCCGGATCGGGATGGCGGATTACTCGTTGTTGTAGATCGATGATTTCGTAGACGTGGTGCTGGATGTCCTCTCCCGAACAATCCTCTCTCAAAGTCTCTCGGTTGGACGTCGTCGAGATCGTAGTCTGAAGACGAGTGAAGTCACCAACCACATGCTTGTTGGTCAAAATGACAGGGATCACCGGTGCGTCGGGTGCCTGACGGAACACAAATAGCGATCCGGTTCCAACACTTGAATATGCACCTTGGTCGCCGCAGAGCAGTCGAAGTGTCGAGAGAGCAATCCTGGTGGCCGGACTCAACATGTAGGCTTCTCCAATCAACGGCCAAGGTCGCCCTCAGCACTTTTTATTGATGGCTCGGAGTTGGGAACAAATGCAAAAGGACCTCAAAAGGCCCGTCAGATAAAGCTCTCTGGCGGAGAGAGGGGGCTCCGAACCCTGCATAGGCTATTGATTAGCCTAGGTTGCGCGAGAATATACCAGAACTGCTTGCGTAACCTTGCGCATGCGTCATCCGCTCTTACGCTGATAGCGCCAGGATAATTCAGCGCGTCCGCTAAGGCGATGAGGCGACACCGACTCCCAGCGATCGATTGACCGCTTGTTGGGTGGAGCTGCCATCTGAATGTCTCATTGACGAATCAGCCGAAGGTCCCTTCATGGCCGGTTGCCGCCGTTCGATCCGATGACTGTTCGCGACCCCATCTCGGTCAACTACTGAACCGATCCACATTATCACCACGGTGCGCCGACTGTTTAGTGTGCTCGTTGCACTAGCAAACGAGACCGTCGCCGATGCGACCATTGTGATAGTGCCCGACACGGAGAGGCGTTTCCAGTATGCATCTGCTGTTGTCCGCTAGCCGTCGCTCACTGGGCCGCGCATCCGTCGGCTTCATGGCTTTTCCTATAGCCAATCATTCATGCGCGCCGTCTCTGCTCACGTGGTCACAAGTGCCGTGAGGCACGCCCTTGTTGGCTGATGGGCTTTCAAGGCCGCGCGTGTCGTGCGCGTGCGTATTACCAGAGGTCCAGTCGGCGGTGATCATACCGCCCCATGTAGAACTCGGTCAGGTCGTAGCGCGCCTCCAGCACGTCGCTCCACCACGCCGACACTTGGTCGTCGCCGGAGGTCACCGAAGGCGCAGGGGCTGCATTCCACCCATCCGGCCATGCACGGTGCCAGCCATCGCCGCCCGCCCGGATGTACTTTACGATCTCTCGCAGCGCATCCGTCACCCGCAATTGAACATTCACTGTATGCGCATACAGTGAGCTCAGCGGGTGATCGCCCGCTTGCAGCCCGTTACAGTCGCGCACCAGTTGTTCGAGCAGTGACATCACACTGTCCGGGAAGGCGACTACGCGCCTATAGTCCATCTGTGGCGCGACCTTGCGGAGGCGCGCACAGAAGCTTCTTGTGTTGGACACGGACGTGGGCCACGGAATATTGGCAGCGGGCATCGGATGGAGTGCCACGTTCACCAAGTGCTGATGGGCGTCGTACTGCCACTTCTTCAGCGTGCCGGGTGGGAACCGCGCCGACAGCACGTCCACGAGCGTTGCGCAGCCCATGCAAAGCCACGCACCATTATCGTAGGCCCGAAGTTGCGCCCGGGTCATCGTATGGTCTGGGCGCGGACCACCCTCCGAAGCTGCCGCATCATGCGCTGCGGCGCCAAAATGAACGTATTTTCTCGTGGTGATGTCGAACACGTGTGTGAGCCGATTGCAGCCTGGCCGTACACAGTGGTGATTAGCCGCGCTCGCGAGCGAGTCCTTTACTCCGGGCGTGAAATCGGCTCGCTTATGTCTGGATGTATTCCGCTCCATCACCCACTTTCCCGTTCTCAAAGTCACTCATCTGCCAGGCAGGTAGCCCGGCGCACGCCAGGATGACGGTGGCCAACCGTGGCCAGCCAGCCGGCGCACGCGCGGGAGTCCGACATTGCCTTTTCCGTTCCCTTACAGCTCGCCTCGTGCTTTTGCGCCCCTCAAGATTTCGCGGAACAGCATGCGGGCGACCGAGTGGGCCGGAGATCCCCCGACTTGAGTCGAACTGGAGCCATAGAATGAATTGACCGTAACGACTTTGGAACTAACGGTGTACGTCGCCTCATACGAAACGCCGTCCTCCTCGACCGTGACCGTGCTTGAAATTGCATGCAAAGGGCCTTCATGGGTACCGAAGGTGCCGAGCAAGCCGCTCCAGTTCGGGTGCGCGAATTCGCTCAAGTTTTCGTATAAGYGGTACAAACCGGGAACGGGTAACCGCTTATCTGCCTCTCTAATTGCGTCCAAGACGTGGACGGAAGCGGGGCTTCCTTCGGTCCCGGTGCCTGCCCCAACCACGACCATCGCAACCCGTTTATACAAGGCTGGCACGTCGCCCGATCGTTCGAACGCTTCCAAACTACGCAACAAGAACCCCAGTACCGCGGCCGACTCGAGCATTGATCTCGTGAGAATTGCAGCACTGAGGTGTCGGCCGGCATCGATCAAAGATAGTGCGTCGTCCGCAAGCCCGGATACGCGATGCAGCAAAGACTCCCGCGCAACAAGCATGTAGAACACGGTCTTGTGATCAATGCCCTGACTGACAGCATCCACGGCCTCAGGAAGCGCTGCTTTCAACCTAGCAGCGATATTGCGAGCTTCCTCCAGCGTTGCCGGTTCCGAATGTGCCATTTCGAGTCCCCTATCGTTCGTGGCGGTAATTGTTTACCTGTGCGCGGGCGTCGGCCTGCTTTTCCTATCCCTTGACTTGAATCAGTGGTGCCGGCAACTGCGGACCGTTCTCCGTTACATGAATGGCTTTTCCCGTTAGGCAATCGCGAATAAAGGCGTCACGCAGTACAGGTCCTACAACGCCTATCTTTCGCTCCGCGTCGTATAGGACCAATCTCCACAGTACGTTCTCACCGAAATCAAGGTAAACCTTTGCTTTTGCTTCCGCCCAATTTCTTAACAACTGGCCGCGTCCTAGCCACTGGACTTGGTATGCCAAGGGAGACTGCTGGATCGGCCCGCTCAGCCCCATACGGAAAAAAGAAAGATCCAAGTCTCCACGTAGGCCATCCACGACCCAAATCACCTCTTTATAGAACGCTTCACGCGATCGCATCTCCTCTGGTGCTATCGGGGAATGTTGAAACTCGATGACCAAGCCGAACGGGTTCTTAACGTCTGCAACATGCGTCTCGCTCGTGACAGAGTCCTGATGCACAACCTCCTGCCACTCCGAGGGAAATTTGTCCTTCCAATCGCGATGCCACTGCGTCTCGGATTCGTACCATGGATCACACGGTGGGCGGCCCTTATGAGCCCAGTGCCATACCCTTCACCCTGCCGCATCGAGCGATCATCTCGCTCGCACACAGGGGGTTGACGCATATACCTTTTGCCTTCGGAGTGGCCTCCGTGGGCACACCATGGACCAAAGTGCGTCTCATGTTCTTTTCCTACTTGTTGCACAGCTTCTCATCGATGACATTCTGCAGGACAGTTCCGTAGTGCTGACCGCTGACATCGGGATGCTCAGAAACATAAGCCTGGAAGGCGGTGCGCAACCGGTTGACCGGGGAATCGCCTTTTCCGTCTAGCCCGCAGCGCGACGTGGCCAAGACCGGACCAATGCGGCGCCGAAGGTCTGCTACGCCGTTGACTCCAACTGACACGTCAGGATCGTGCAGGTATGGCGCCATTGCGCCCTTGAACGTACCGTTGACGTAGCCATCCCTGTAAGCGGCAAGGGTAATAGTGCAGAGCGCCGAGTCCAGCGGATTGGCCACCTTCCCGTCTTTAATGGCCTGGCCGTTGGTGCATCGGATGGAAAGCTCCCCCGCGCTAAGTCCCTCGGCTGCTTCTGCGGACATGAACAGCCCGATCAGCAAACCAACGAATACAGAGGACCTACTAACAGACATCACAATTTCACCCTTATGGCTATCCGATCGCTTACGTGCCGATCGCGGGGCGCTCCCGTGCAAAGCGCTTCTATTTGGTCACCGGACTCCGGAACCTCTCGGACGTTCGACATATACTTTCCCGACCTTCTTACCGTAGTACGCGAGGTGACGGAGCGACTGCCCAATCAACGGATGCCCAGTGCTTGCGCAGCCTGATTGGTCAGCTTGGCGGACAAGTCAGTCAAGCGCTTGTGCTGAAGCATGAGGGCTTCGAAATGAGGGTTCGATTCATCTGCGCAACCTGCCCACGCCTGGCTATGGGTAATATCTGCGATCGCCTCAAGCTGAGCATTAATCGCAGCAATCATTCGGGTGTATTGTTCGAGGTCCATACGCGTTTTCCGTTTCAAGAGCCGGCTACCGGCCGGTGCGGGACGCTCGCGCGCCAGGTACTTTTCCTATTCGCCGTGAGTCGAACAATAGCCGCCCACCCCTCGGAGGGACTTCCATTGCTCCGGGTCAAGGCCCGTCCCGCCGGCAATGAAGTTTCGACATTGGCGCCCTTGCCGTGTCCGAGCTGAGCAATACACCGAACCTTGCGATTCATACCACTCGACGTATTCAGGAACGGTGAGGCCCATGACCTGCGCAAATACTGTTTGCTTGTCCGACCCGAACCGAGTCACCTGCTCCGGTGTCAGTGCGGCTGTCCTCGTGCCTCCCAAGGCTGGCACACTCACGTAGAAGCTACACCCTGCTGCCTCAGCAGCCTTCAATACTTCAATAACATCGGATGGATCCATCTTGCTTTTCCATGGTGTTAGGCGATCCTGCTGCCACAGTGTTTGCACTTGATGGCGTGCTTTCGTATGCGCTCCGCGCAATGCGCGCAACTCTTGGTCGATGCTCGAGATACTGCAAAACCGGCGATACCAAGCACTGGCGTCAGCAAAAGCAAGATCCCGGCCTCCAATGCTCTTTGAGAGCCTGGTGAGCCACCTGACACGTCAATCACCCCAATGATTAAGCAAAACGCTGCGAGACCGTACAAGACCTTTGCCATGACTGTTCTATTCCTTTACGTCACGTAATTCAGACAGAAACGCCTCTATTCGCGTGAGTACCTGCGTTCGATCAGCTTCCACGCGGGGCACCGTCTTTACCTAGCAAAACGATGTCGATGCCCTACTGCGCAAATGCGAGGATTGCACTTGCAATCGTCGCAACGTTTGCGGCCTGGGGGAGCGCTACCAGCAGTGCAGATATGATCGAGCGCTTTGGAGCCCCCCCGGCGAACTGCGCACCGACGGYGTCCGCGATCTCGATGGCTTCCTGTTGCTTTCCTGGTGGTAGGCGCAAGGAGCACACAGCTTCGCGAAGCGCTGCCAGTTGCTCGCCGACGCTAGAATTTCCAACTACCGTGTTTGTCGAGTTGTCGATCGAATGATGGTTGATACGAGCATTGCTTCCCGTTACGTTATAGGTGATCGACTGCACAGCGCTCCGAGCTTCTGGAAGGCCGAGCTTTTGAACTTTCAACTCGTATCGCGCGGGGATGCCGTGGAAGGCTTCGCGAAAGTTCGGGTCGATGACCCGATATGTCTCCTCAGCACCGTTTGATGACTTGCGCAGGACCAAATCACCCGGCTCGATTAGCGGTTGGCTACGATGGATGGAGATCTTCGTGCTAGTCACATTTGCGGGCAAGTCGTCGGTGCGGCTGCCATCAGCCTTCAGGACTGAGACGCGGTCCCTCATCAAGCTTTCGAAGCTCATTTCTCTTCTCCCTTGTATTTGATGCATTCTACGCCGACGCTTCAGCCGCGATTGACTCCGTTCAATGTGCGCCGGCAGAACCGGCCTCTCCTACTTCAGCGTGACGGACACGCCGAGCCGGTTCAATTGCCGCGCGAGTTCGTCAGCTTG
The DNA here is from genome assembly GCF_056396665.1 of Cupriavidus sp. 05T313. Taxonomy (NCBI): domain Bacteria; kingdom Pseudomonadati; phylum Pseudomonadota; class Betaproteobacteria; order Burkholderiales; family Burkholderiaceae; genus Cupriavidus; species Cupriavidus sp. 05T313. The sequence continues at coordinate 28,229 of NZ_JBFTLX010000043.1, forward strand.
CTCGGCGGTCGTTTCTGGTTGCAATTCGATTGCCAAGCGATGGCCGGAAAAGCTCGGGTTGCTATCCAAATCTTCGAGATGGATAGCAAAACCATACCCGGTGGCCGTGGCGTGATTGGCAGGCTCCTTGACCGTGGCCGTAAACTTTCGTTGCTTCGACATAGATTCTCTCTCCACTGATGCCAGCGACCGGTTGGCCCCTGGCCCGAGCTTTTTCTATCGTCCAAACTCATGTGCTATGCCGTCAAAAACACCGTCCTCATCGAAACGAATCGCGATGTGGTAGCCGCGTGCCTGCCATTGGAGTAACGTACCCTTCGGCACACTCGACACAGACGTCGGGCGCCCCACAGCTTTCACAATTTCGGTTCGCGTCTTGCCTGTCAAGTCGCCTAGGCGTCTAAATTTTTTGCTGGTACTGCCTGAAGACGCCCTTCTGATAAACCACGCCATGAGAACCAAAAAAAGTACGAGCGGCACAAATGCCATGAAGCGCTCCTGTCAAAAGTTATTTCCTATTCACATGACGCGAACCTGACCGCCGACCAACTTCATCGGGATGCTGATCCACTTCTTTTCCTATACTCGCGCGGGCATCACGGCCGCGTCCAGTCGGCGATGAATCAGCGAAGCCACGCTTAGCAGATCCTCGGCATCGCTCCTAGTCATGCTCCAGAGCACCCTAGGCGCGTGTGCAGTGGTGTTCCGGAACATCCCAAACACGCCCTTTACCAAATTGGCAAAGCCTCGCTGCTCGCTCAACTGGCTTTCGTCGGCCAGCGCGTTGATCGCCAGCATGGGAGGATTTCCGCCAAGCGCACGGTCGACCAGCGCCGCGCCGTCGTCCGTTGGGCCCGTCCTGTCGCGAGGCTTCGCGGCGACGCTTTTCGTCGCCTCCAGCACCGCGTGGAAATAGTTATCCCCGACCAGCTCTGCGCGGCAAAACGCCAGTATGTCCGGATGCACGCCTCGGCCCGTAAGATCCGCCCTCAGGTCGTTCGCCCTGCGGATCGCATCGGGGAGTGTCGACGCTCGTTCGCTCGACACGAGCTCGCCGCTTTCCTCGACCTGAAGCCCGGCGAACACGAGACCACGGTTGAGGTTCGCCCGCATGGGCTCGAATCGCTCTGGGCTGCGTGCATATCGCTCGGGCTTCATGGCGAACCGGATGAAAGCCAGAATGTGCTTGCGATGCCCAAGTTGATTCTGCGAGTTGACGAACGCATTAAGCAGACGCTTGCGTTTCGTGATGCCGGGGGCGACGTCAGCGATCCTGGCATTGTCGAGCAGCAGCCCAATCTCGGTCCCCGTCAGACCGTCAGCGGTATCGCCAAGAGAGTCTGCGATCGCCTCGATCTGGCTCAATGAGAATGTCAAATCTTCGCTCACGCCGATGTCCTTTTCCTATGGGTTCATGCCGTACAGGGATTCGCGATTCATTTTTGTTTATCCGATCTGGCTGGGAACAAATGCCGTCGCGTCGCTGGCGATGATCCTGTCCACAATGCTGAAAACGGCGCCGTCAAGCACCACACCCTCCGTCGCTGCCCCGTCCAGACTATCCTTCAGGAGTCGGGGCGAAATCGTGCTGTCACCGAGGAGTCGATACACGTCGAGCATTCGGTTCAGGAGAGCCTTGTTCTTGCGACGCGTCCTCCATCGAAATGACAGTCCGATGAGCGACCACACGACCGATACCACCCACAATCCAGCAATGGACCAACCTGTCGTCTCGTGCCCCCTGCTAAATGCGAAGTATGCGATCGCGGGCAACAACAAGTATCCCAGGGCAAGGCCGATCACCTTGAACAGGATCACTAGCACAAAGTATTTGGCCGGGTTGCCGTTAGCGAACGTTACCGCAAAGCCGGAGACATGGTAGGAAAATGCGTCGAGCTCCGCGAACACGATTGCATCGAGCAGCAGCCAATCGAATTTATTGGTTCGAATTTCGGCATGGCTCAGGTATTCAGCCGCGACACGCAGCATCTCGTCTTTCTGGATGCTCATCCCGCGCGTCGCATCATTAGCGCGAAGGATGTTGAAGTTCTGGTGCGCCCAATAATACCGTGGCTTCTCGTTCGCCTGCGTGTAGTTGGAACCTGCATTGATGTGCAGGGCGTAAAACAAGTCAACCGTTGCCCTCAAGGCGCGTATGCATCGCTCGCGGAACTGCTCGGCGGTCCATTTTTCGGCAAGCGCGTTCACCTTCAAAGATGGAAGAATCGAACCGTGCCAAATGGGCTCGACAAACGGTCGAGCGTCCTCGCCCATTTGCTCCGCCCAATGCTCGTTGATCGGTTCCGCTACCGCGTCAAGCTGGTCCTTGTCCATGGTTTCTCTGCGTTGTCGTGACTCGTCAAGAACGCTTTATTCATTTCCTAGCCCTTCGCCTGCTTCGAGCACCGCCAGAGAATGACCGCGCGTCGTGCCCGCCGCTAATCAATCAAGCCGTGGTAATGACCGACCGCGACGACAGCGTCCACGAAGCGTTTGGCAGTGGCGCGATCCATTATTACGGTTTTGCCATCCACGATAAGATAAATACTGTCCTCTGGGTAATATGATGAACGACCCAGTTCAACTTCCAGCGACTGTTTGTTACCCTGGTCGCATATCGTTTCTTCAAAGTACATGGTTGTCGCCATAGATTGTCTCCATTCAAACGTTGAGTATTACCATGTGCCGGCAATGCCGGCTTTTCCTAGGTGTGGCCGGACCGCTAAGCTACCCTGCGAGCCTTCCATGACTTGGAGAGAACGTGGCCATTGCGTGTGTCCACCAGCCAAACACCTTCAAGCTTGAAGCCAAGTGCATCTTTGAAGACCATGTCGTGGTCGTCCGGGCGCGAAGGGAACTCGTAACTATTTAGGGTAATTCGAGCGGGCTCAATCCTCCCGATCAGAAGCACCGTCATGGAGTCTTCCAGATCACGAGCCTGGCTTTGCCCCGCTTTCAGAAAGCCTTGCATCTCGCTGTAGCCTTTGAGGGCCGGCACTTCTACGAGAATTTGCTTTCGGAACGTGATGTCCATCCCCCTTTTGGCGAAGTAGTCGCGGTAGCTGGAGAACTCGCTTGACGGCCGGATGTCGTCGTAGACAGCTACGTAGCTGAAGCGGCTCCCCACACTTGCCGGGTTGACAATGTAACGCCACTCTTGCTTGTTGGCATCATACTGAAACGACGCCTTGGAAATACGAAAAGCCACTATGTCGCCAATCTTGATCCCATCGAGCAGTCGTTCGCCACCAACCTCCCTCATGCGTTTGGCAAAGGCGGCGTCGCTTTCAAATTTGCCTTTCCAAGGATTGAACCGCATCAGGGCATCCCTTACCTCATCGGGCGGCAGACTGACTCGCTGTAGATCGAGATCGCTAGCTTTGAGATCGACGGGGCGATACGCCGGCTCCTGCGGTTGCGTCGGTGTGGCGGCGGGGCTAACCTCGGCAGACGACGCCGAGTTGACCTTGGCAGGCTGCACAGAACGTTCATGACAGGCGGCGAGGACAAGGCAGGCAATGGTGACCACGAGGCTGGCTTTGATTTGCATGAGTCTGGTTCGTCTTGAAGGGTGATCTTTTCCGTTAAGCGACAGGCTGGCCGTAGTTCGCGCCGGCCGCGTACTCGGCCGGTGGCAGTTGGCTGACCAGGAGCGCCTTTTCGGCGGCCGTGAGAGCGAGTCGCAACCATCCGGCGCGCTGTGTCGTGCGGGCATAGTCAAGCTCACGTTGCTCCCAGGGGCCGAGCGTACCGGAACCTGTCTTGATGCGTTCATGAGTTTTTCCTATTTTTCTACTTCAACGCGATCAGTCACCCAACACGCGAATCAATCTTTTGCCGCTGACACAAATTGCAACGCCAGAGCATATCAACAGCACAGCAATGATGTAGCCGAGAGCGGTTTCTGGAATCCACCACGTTGGAAATGCCGGGTAGGCTTCCGCCAGAGTTGCGTTCGCTACCTGACGCCCACCTACGCTCTTGATGGAATTTACTGAGGTGGTGGCGATGCCACCGAACATCCCAGCGATTAGCAAGGCGAAGCCACACGACAGAACTGCCTTTCCGAAAACTAAGATACGAACAGGCTTGGTGAGGAAAAATTCGTAGAGGCGTTCGAGCATTTTTTTTCCTTTTTCGATTACTTCAGGCAGTTCTCGACGGCGTATGCACACTGTTCGCCTCGGGTTAGCACACCGCCCGTCGGCCCCGAGTAATTCATCCGTGACACCTTGCCGTCCGTCATCACTACGTTGACGGTGCATGATCTGCTCCGGCGCGTTGCAAATCCAAAGCTGCTCGTGTCACTATTGCCTGCTACGGCAGCCGCGCCATACGTGGTGTTCCCTACGCGCGTGCTTTGGGAGACTCCCGCAGCCGCCGCGTTGGTTGTCGAATACCCATTCGAGTAAGTGTCGCTTCGTCCGTTTCCAGATGCGTAGCTCCACACTTCGACATTGCTTTCGGCGGCTTTCGTCTGCGGCACTCCCATGCAGGCCAGTACCTCGCCCTTTGACATGCCGATCATTGCCGATCGTGCCGCTGTGGCAGTCTGCGCTCGCTCGATCGCGCAGCCAGAAGATAGGAGGGCAGTCGAAACAACGAACGTTGCCAAAACAGTTCTCATGAAACCCGGTTGCATGTTGGCTCTCCTGCCTCGGTTTTTCCTTGGTAAAACGCCATAGCCTGATACCCGAAACCCTTAGCGATATCGTCTAGTAAGGCGTGGTAACAGAAGACATGGGGCCAACGGTGGGGCTTTCCCCGCGCTCTGTTGCTGTGTGCAAAGTGCCGCTCTCGTCTTTCCAGCACATCAAATTGGTTTTGCCAGTCGAATCCTGACCTGGGCGCTGAATCGATACGGTGTTCCATCCAACACATGCGCCGCCGATCTCGGTAGGCGTGCTCCGGAATACGTAATCAGTGCCGCTATCAACATGAAGAATGCCAACGACACCATCTGGAAAGTGAGCTGATTGTCTATCGCACCCTGCCAACGCTAACAAAACACAGATCAAAATCTTCTTTTTCATGGTTTTTTCTCGGTGTTCACGTTGCGATGCAGCCCGCACGGCCCCCCTGCCACGCTTCGGCTATCGCATACTGCGTTGTCCCCCAAGTCGGGCTTGCGCCCGACTGGGCCAGCAGTGTGGCGCGGAAGCGATCACATTCTGCACGCGGGTCCAGTCTAGCTACCGGCTTCTCTATCTACGTCGGTGCCGGCGGCGGCGTGAGACCCTCTCCGGGGCCACTGTTTTGGTTCCTATTCCAAACCATATGCGCTCACCTTCTTGTTGTTGTCTTTTACGTCCTATCGAACCAAGCCTGAAACTGAGTTTGAATTGTGGTGCCACGCCAGAATTTCCTGGATGTATGCGCGGCCCATCTCTGGCAAGCCTCGGAAATCAGAGGACTCACTCGGTAAGAGCCACTTGTCGAGCGTTCGCTTGGACACGCTGAGGCGTGCCGCGAACTCTTCGCGCGTCATCCCGAGCTGGTTCATTGCCCCACGAAGTAAGTCCTGCTGGGTGGCCGGATAGAGCTTCTGCTTTGATCCCATTTATCCCAATGTATAAGGTCCAATTTCCCTGGTCACGTATATCCCCAACGGGGATTATCGTCAACCCCCATAAAAGAGGGGATCGAGAGCGGCGCACGCCTCCCGGAAGTCGCGTTTGGTGACTTCCAGATAGGGGGAGATATGATAAAAGTGGGAGTGGCCGAGCAGCAGTTGGACGGTATCGAGCGAGTGCCCCTGCGCGAGAAGCCGGCTGGCAAACGTTCTCCTCCCAGAGTGGCTGCTATATCCGCTCCTGAGTCCAGCCGCTCGATAGAGGCCCGTCACATAGCTTTGCAAGCTGTCGGCAGCCAGGTAATTGACTTGCTCGCCGGCTTCGTTCGTCCGGCGTTTGACGCTCAGCTCGTAGCGGCCGCCTTTGTGCGTCAGGATGAGGCACGTCTGGGGCATAAGACCCACCCCTTTCAAGGTGATTAGACGACACGTCCAGCCTTGATGACACGGGCGGTAGAAACGTGCCGCCGTGCTACGCATCCGGCCACATAGCCTTTCTTCTTCGGCGCTTTCGGTCCCCGCGTATGTTTGCGCATCGCGCGGGGATCAACGTGCGTCGCCATCTTGATCAACTCGCGACCGAGCTGAGCTGGGGTGAGGAGGTCATAGGCCTGCCACACCTCGGGCGGCACCGCGATCATCATGCCGGCATAAGTTGCCCGGATTTCGCTGGCGAGGTAATACGGTGAGAGATCGATGTCGCTGGTATCCAGCTCATGCCGGATTCTCACCGCAGTCGCAGTCGCAATCACGCTCAGTACGTTATACGCGAGCGCCGCCACGCCGAAGGCCAGCAGCGCCGCGCGCGGTTGGCTCAACGAACGAATCTCACTGTTGAGCACCGATTCCAGCCGCTGAAACATATTCTCTATGCTCCAGCGTCGCCGGTATAGCCGGGCGACGGCCTCGGCCGTCAGATGGGCGGCCGGGACATTGGTCAGCAGGCGGATGACGGTGTCACCATCCTTGGTGGCGCCATCCAGATGCAGCTCGATGCGCCGCAGCACCAGCGGCGCGTTCGATTCATCTGGGATGCTGACCGCTTGCTCGTACACGATGCCGGTTTCGACCCGGCCCATTTCGCGTAACGGCTCCAGCTCGCTGGGGCTCGGATTGCGGCCGTGCTCCCGCACGATGAAGGCGCTGCCGCGACGCTGCCACCCGGCAAGAATCGCCCGGGTGCTGAAGTTGCGATCGGCGATCCACAGTTCGG
>NZ_JBFTLX010000044.1:0-35786 GCF_056396665.1 Cupriavidus sp. 05T313
GATCCGCCTGGTGCTCGTGGCCAATGGCGCCGGCGCGCTTGCCAATTCGGTGGTACCCACTGGCGCTGCCGAGCAAGCGCTCGACACACCCAGCGCCGTCCAGACCGGCATCAAGATCAACCGCCCCTTCACCGTGGCCCCTGATACGTTGACCGATCTGGTGCTGGACTTCGATGCTTGCAAGTCGATCGTCACACGCGGCAACAAAACCTATGGGCTCAAGCCGGTGGTTACCGCTTTACCAACGGTGGTGAGCGGCACTGTCGCCGGTGTGGTGGCCTCCGCGCCAGGCGCCCAGGTATTTGCTGAACGCAACGGCGTCGTGGTCAAGGCGACCGTGGCTGACGCCAGCGGCAATTTCACGCTGTCGCCGATCGAGCAGAGCAGTACCGCCGGCAATGTGGACGTTGTGGTTGTGCCGACCTCGGCCACCGGGCGCGGCACCGGCATCGTGCGAGGCGTGCCGGTCGTGGCACGCAGCAGCACTGTCGTCGCGACGGCTGCTGCACCGCTCAACCTGCCGGCCTCAACGTTTGGCAGAGTCTCCGGTACGATCACCCCCATCACTGCGGCGGGAACCGTCCGTGCCTTGCAGCAAACTGGCGGCGGTACCTTCGAGATTGCCGCCACCGCGGCGGCGTCGGATTCGGGGGCCTACAGCTTGTTCCTGACGCAGCCGGCATTGCCGCTGGCTGGACCTGCGGTTGGCACATACCAGACCCCGCTGCCGGCTGGGGGGATCCTGCTCACGCAGGATGGCACTGTGGCAGGCAAGTACAGTATCCAGGCTACGAGTGCCAGCGGGTCGGTCATCACTCAGCCAGTCACCGTGACCACAACAGGCGTGTCCCAGAACTTCGCATTCTGACGTGCGGGTGCCACTGCCGCGCCGACACTCAAACCCAATAAGAGAGTAGCAACAGATGAAATTCCTATTCGGAGCCGTGCTGACCGCCACGCTCATGGCCGGCTGCGCCGTCTACACACCCGGCGCGGCCGTTGTTGTCCCGGCCGGAGTGGTCGTCGACTCGGGGCCGGGTCCCGGCTTCTGCCCACCCGGGCAGGCAAAGAAAGGGCGTTGCTGAGCACGCGGCGTTTTCCTGAGCAACTTCGGACGTAGGAGAATCGCATGAACAAGATCCGCTTGTTTTCCCTGATCGCAACTTCCATCCTGGCGGCGACCTCGGTAGCCGCYCACGCGCAGCATGGCGGCGGCATGGGCGGGGCGGCTCGAGCCGGCGGTGATTTCGGTGGCCGCTCGGGCAGTCAGATCAGTAGCCGTGGCCTGATCAATAGCAATGGCCCAAATGCGGGTGACCGGGACAAGGGCCGATCGCGCGCTGAGGACCGCAGCGAAATGCGCACGGGTGACCGGCACGGAAAGGTGCATTCGAGCAGCCGCAAACATTAGCCACCGATGGCCTCCGCTGTGAGGCGGCCAATGTACGCCAGCTGACAGACATCCGGGGACGCGCCGGGAACGATTCATCCTTTGACCTTGGAGGAGTCGAATGAACAGCATCCTTGGGAAGTACTCTCCGATGGTGGCGATATGTCTGGGCGCTGCGCTCCCAGCGACCGGCGTGTTTGCTCAAGAAGCCTACGATATAGTCGGAACGTGGACGCTTGTCTCATCAGTTCTCGATAAGGACGGAAAGAAGATCGATCAGTTCGGTCCAGGGGCGAAAGGGATGATGATTCTGGATGCCCAAGGCCGGTTTATGCTAACCATCATTGGGGCGGATCTGCCAAAATTTGCCTCCGGTAATCGCGCTGCTGGTTCGCTAGAGGAAAACAAGGCGGTAATCGGCAAGAGCGTTGCCCTCTTCGGCACCTACGCCTTAAATCCGGAAGGCAAGAGCCTCACTCTCAATATCGATAAATCGACCTTTCCAAACTGGGACGCAACCGAACAGAAGCGCTCCGTGGTCGCGCTCAGCCGAGACGATCTTCAATACATGACTGCGCAAGCGTCCGGGGGCGGCTCCGCGACGGTAACCTGGAAGCGCGCAAGATAGACGGGCGTAATGGCGAATGCCAAGGATCGGCTCCGATCGACCTGGATTGGGGAGCTAAAAGGAGCGACCGTTCAAGGCAGATTCTGTCCGCACGGACTTCCCTCAAGAGTCAATATCGGGACAATCCGATCTGCGGCGTTTGCGCATGCAAGCGCCGAGATGGCGGTGACAAAGCGATATCGTCTTCATCACGCCATCTCGGGCGATCGCTTCGGCAACGTGACAATGCCTCTGTCAGGGCACCAGGACGGTGGACCCTACTGTCTTGCGGGACTCGAGCGCCCGGTGCGCGTCGGCGGCATCGGCCAGGGCAAAGGTCTGCTGGGGTTCGCTCACGATGCGGCCGGCCAGCACGTGGTCGAACAATTCCCTGGCCATGTCCAGCATGTGTGCGCGCGGCTGGATATAGTGCATCATGGCGGGCCGCGTGAACCAGATCGATCCCTTCGCGGCCAGCATCTGGGAGTCGACAATCACGGCTCCCGACGAGGTGCCGTTGCTGATCAGCGAGCCCCGCGGCTGCAGGCAGTCCAGTGAGGCTTCCAGCGTGTCCTTGCCCACCGAGTCATAGACCACCGGAACACCCTTGCCGTCGGTGATCTCCTTGACGCGCTGCACGATGTTCTCGCGCGAGGTCACGACGGTGTGCGCACAGCCGTTGGCCTTGGCGATCGCGGCTTTCTCGTCGGTACTCACGGTTCCGATCATGGTGACGCCCATCGCCCGCGCCCACTGGCATGCGATCAGCCCCACGCCACCCGCAGCCGCGTGGTAGAGGATGGTCTCGCCACCCTGGAGCGGGTAGACCTGACGGAACAGGTATTGCGCCGTCATGCCCTTCATCATCAGCGTGGCGGCGGTGCGGTCGGAGATGCCATCGGGCAGCGGGATCAGCACCGCCGCCGGCATCACGCGCACCTGGGAGTAAGCGCCCTGCGGCCCGATCAGGTAGCCGACGCGGTCACCCACGCGGATGTCCGTCACGCCGGAACCCACGGCCTCGACCACACCGACCGCGTCGGAGCCCAGCCCGTTGGGCAGCGCCAGCGGGTAGCGGCCGGTGCGGAAATAGATATCGATGAAGTTCAGCGCGATGTAGCTGTGGCGCACGCGGGCCTCGCCGGGGCCGGGCTCGCCGACCTCGACGTCCTCGAACTTCAGCACTTCCGGGCCGCCGGTTTCATAGAAGCGAATGGCTTTTGACATGTTTGTATTCCTGTGTATGTTCCGAGGGGTCCCACGCGGCCGACTCAGTTGGTCGCTGACAGTCAGGCGATGGGTTCGTGGCCAGGCCAGGCACTGAATGCATCAACGCGCCGGGGCATGGCCAAGCCCGATCGCTCACTGGTTGAACTTGATGTTGTACGCCTTGACGATCTGCGCGTTGCGCTCGTACTCGGCATRCGTCATTCTGGCCAGCGCTTCGGGGTTTTCGCTGACCATCGGAGAGAAGCTGAGCCCCATCAGCTTCTCGCGTACTTTTGGCGTCGAGGCTACCTTGGTGACCACGGCATTGATCCTGTTCACGATGTCGTCGGGCACCTTGGACGATACGATGACGCCCACCCAGTTCGAGAAATCGATGATCTCGGGGAAGCCCTGCTCCGCCATCGTTGGCACATCGGGCAGTTGCGCCAGCCGCATCGTGGTCCCGACACCGAAGGCCTTGAGCTTGCCTGCCTTGATCAGGGGCAGCGAGGTCACGGCACCGTCGAACATGATGTCGACCTGGCCGCCCATCACGTTCTGCAGCGCGGGTGGCGAGCCCGGGAAGGGCACGTGCTGCAGGTCCAGCCCGGACTTGCTGGCGAAGATGGCGCCTGCGTAGTGCGAGCTGGTTCCCGCGGTGTAGGACGCATAGCTTCCCTGGCCACCCTTGGCGGTCTTGAGGTAGCCGATCAACCCTTTCAGGTCCTTGGCCGGCACCGTCGGCGTTGCCACCAGGACCATGGCGGAGCGGGCCACCATCGTCACCGGCTTCACGTCCTTGACCGGATCGAAACCCGTCTTCATCACCAGCGGAATTTCGGTCAGGATGTTGCTTGCAATGACCATGATCGTCTGGCCATCCGGTGGCGCGAGATTCAGTCCCTGCACACCGATGGCGCCACCGGCGCCCGGCTTGTTGTCGACGATCACCGGTTGGCCGATCTCGGTCGAGATGGCCTCGGACAGCACCCGCGCCACGACGTCCATCGTGCCGCCGGCGGGCGCCGGCACCACGACCCTGACCGGCTTTTGCGACCATGCGTTTGCCGCCAGAGGCGCCGCGCACAGGGCGATGGCGACCCCGAGAAGCGTCGCGCGCTGGCGGTACCTGGTTGCTTGCTTCATCCTTGTCTCCTCGTTGTAGTTGTAGTTGTAGTTGTAGTTGTAGTTGTAGTTGTTGTCGTTGTCGTTGTTGGCCAGGGCGTGGCGACGCTCAGGCGATCTTGCGCAGGTGGCCCTGCTGGCGACCGATGCGGTTTGGCGCGAAGCCGTTGGCCGCCAGGGACTCCTCCACGGTGTCGTAGAACACGCCGATCTTGGAAATCTCGCGCGCCTGCTGCGCAGTGGCGATCGGACGGCCGAACTCGCGTGAAATGCGCACCAGTTGCTCGATCTGCTGGACCGTGCTGAACTTCCTGGTGCGCTGCTGGTTCCAGAGGTTGTCCTCGATGCCGCAGCGCACATGCAGGCCCATGGCGATGCCCATCATGTTGATCGGCAGCACGTTGAGCACGGAGCTTTCCACCGTCAGCACGGCGCCATCGGGCACGGCGCGCACAATGTTGGCCATGTTGTAGATGTTGGGCGCGTCCATGCCGCCGCTGATAGCCACCCAGTTCATGACCAGCGGGCCTTTGTAGATGCCCCTGCGCATCAGGCGCTCGACCGACTCGAAGCTGTTGATGTTGTAGCACTGGAAAGCGCTTTGGATGCCGGCGGCCGACAGGCGGCGGATGTGCTCCTCGACCCAGCCAGGCTGCGAGGGCACCGTCATTTCCTTGTACGCCTGAAAGGTGGCCGGATCTTCCATCGACGTGCCGCGCAGGTCTTCGTAATCGAAGTGCTCCAGCACATTCATCTGCGAGGTGTTCACGGTCACCGTGACCTGGTCGGGCTTGGGATCGAGATCGGCGAGCATGTGGCGCGTATCGTCGGATAGCCACTTGGCGGCGGCGCCATCGGTCTCCGGCGCGAAGGAGATCGAACCACCCACCTGGATGATCATCTCGGGCACGGCCTTGCGCACGCCGGCGACCAGCTCGTTGAATTTGGACAGCCGCTTGGAGCCGCGGCCGTCGAGTTCGCGCACGTGCAGGTGCAGCACCGTGGCGCCCGCGTTGTAGCAGTCCACCGCCTTCTGGATCTGCGCCTCCATCGTCACCGGGATGTCCTCGGGAAAATCAGAAGGGACATAGGACGGCGCGTAGGGTGCTGCCGTGATGATGAGCGGCTGCTGGTTTTCGGGGAACAGGTGTCCGTCGAGAAAGTTCATGGCGTGTCTCCTGGGTGGGAAAGGAAGAAAGGCGATAGGGTTGGCGGGAGTGAGAGTCAGAACACCTTGTCGCCGACGATGCCGGCGCGCTCCATCTTGCGATGGCAGGGCGGGTAGTCCATCACGGCGTAGTGCTGCGTCGAGCGGTTGTCCCAGATGGCGATGCTGTTCGGCTTCCAGCGCCAGCGCACCTGGTACTCGGGGATCAAGGCCTGGCCGATCAGGTACTGCAGCAGCGCCGATCCGCCTTGCGTGAAGTCCTGGCCGTAGCGCACGTTGGCCGACGTGTGGAAGTTCGAGAAATGGGTGGCGAAGCCGTTGACGAACAGCACCTTCTCGCCGGTCTCGGGATGGGTGCGCACCACGGGATGTTCGGCATCCGGGTACTGGGCCTTGAGTGCCAGGCGCTTCTCGATCGGCATGGCCGCACCGAACGTGGCTTCGATGCTGTGCCGCGCACGCAGGCCAGCGATCTGGATCTTGACCTGCTCGGGCAGCTTGTCGTAGGCCAGCGCCATATTGGCCCACATGGTGTCTCCGCCCACCGGCGGGCATTCCACGCAGCGCAGCACGCAGCCCATTGGCGGCGACTCGCGCCACGTGGCGTCGCAGTGCCAGCCGTTCTCGTAGCGGTCGTTGGGGGCGTCCGGCGACTTGTAGATGCGCACCAGGCCCGGGTGATCCGGGTCGCTGCCGGCCACGGGGTGGTCCTCGAGTTCGCCGAAGCGGCGCGCGAAGCCCACATGCTCATCGCGCGTGATGTCCTGGTCGCGCAGGAACAGCACCTTGTGCCTGAGCAGCGCGGCCCTGATCTCGGCGAACAGGCCATCGTCGTGCACGGCGTCTGCCAGGTTCACGTTTACGAGCTCGGCACCTATGGCGCATGTCAACGGTTCGATATGCATGGCTTGTCTCCTTGTTTTCTTGTTCAGATCACCAGGACGAACGATCCCGTGGTCTTGCGGGACTCGAGGTCGCGGTGAGCATGGCCGCTACATGCGGCGCGTAGCACTGGTCGGGCCGCTCTTGCGTTGAGAGCTGCCGCTGATGCTTGCCTGGTCAGCGGTACAACGTGGACTCGGCGCTGTTCGAGAGACGCCCGGCGTCAAGCCGCTCGATCAACTGCGTGGCCATCGGCCAGGGGCCATAGCCAGATGCCGGGTTCAGATGACCGACCTCGCCCAGGTCCACCGTGTCACTGCCCCAGGCCCGCGCGAGTTCGATCACCCTCGGCAGTTCGCCCAGCGGATCGTTCTGGCTGGTAGCAACCAGGCTGGGAAACGGAAGCCGCTGGCGTGGGACCGGGAGCCAGCCACTAGCGTGGATCGCGGACAATGTCGGGTAGCCTTCCGGCATGGGGCGCTCAAAGTCAGGCGGACACGCCAGCAATGCGCCCTGGATGCGTGCCGCGTGTGCGGTTGTCAGGGCCCAGTGGGCAAGCATGATGCAGCCCCCGCTGTGGGCGACCAGCAGTACAGGACCGCCAATGTCTGCCACCGCCTGCTCAATGGCCGCGACACGGCGAGAGCAGTCCAGGTTTTCGCGCCCCATTGGCGGCACTGTGCGGGCATTGGGCAGTCGCTCGGCCAGCAATGTCTGCCAATGCCCGGCAACCTGGTCACGCAGGCCGGGGACGATAAGCACAGTGGATGTTGTCATGATCGAATTCGATTTGAGGTGATGCTGCGACTCGGGTCTGTCAACAGCTGGCTTTTGCGCATGAGGTCCGGCGTAAAGACTGAAGCCACGCTGCGCTCCATTGACCCCGCCCCGCCGGGCATCGGGGATCAGATGCACATCAGAAGACTATCGCTGCAAGATCGAATGTGATGTATTATTTGGGACATTCAATATCTAAATTGGGACATCCCCATGCCCAGTTACACGCCCTTGATCCGAAGCGCCAGTCTTACCGGCTACACGGAACTGGCGCGCCACCATGGACTCAACCCTGAGGCGATGCTGCGCAAGGTGGGGTTGAGTCCCCGGAGCCTTCTCGACCCCGATATGCCGGTCAGTACCATGGCGGTACGCCAGCTGCTTGAGGACAGTGCTTTGATGGCAGGCGTGGAAGACTTCGGCTTGCAACTGGCCATGGACCGGCGGCTGGCCAACCTGGGCCCGATCAGTTTCGTGATGCGCGAAGCGCCGAATGCCCGGCAGGCGCTGGACAACCTGTGTCGCTATATGCGCCTGATCAATGCGTCGCTGTTGACTCGCATCGAAGACTTCGGCGACGCCGTATTGATTCGCGAAGAGATCCTGGCCACCGGCAAGCACCCGGTGCGGCAGTCCATTGAAATGGCCGTGGGCGTGCTATACCGCACGATCCAGGAACTATTGGGGCCAGCCTGGCGGCCCCGAAGCGTCTGTTTCGAGCATCGTCAACCGCACGGTGCCACGTGTCACAAAGCGTTGTTCGGCGCGGCGGTTGAGTTCAATGCAAGTTTCAATGGCATCGTCTGTGCCGCAAAGGACCTCGCCGCGCCCATGCCGGCCAATGACTACCGCATGACGCCATATGTCCGTCGCTTTCTCGATCAGGCCCTGTCTGGATCCGATGAAAGTGCGACGCACACCGTACGGCAGGTCGTGGTTGCCATGTTGCCCGGGGGCAGGTGTACATCGGACCAGGTGGCAAAGCACCTTGGCGTGGATCGCCGGACTTTGCATCGCCATCTCGCCGCGGAAGGCACGGGCTTTTTGTCGCTGCTCCAGTCGGTCCGGTCTGAACTCGCCGCCCGCCAGATCCTCGACAGCGATCGTTCCCTCGCCGAACTCGCCGATCTGCTCGGCTTCTCGAGTCCCAGCGCTTTCGCTTTCTGGTTCAGGAAACATTTTGGCATGACGGTTTCGAGCTGGAAGCAAACTTCACAGGCTGCCGCAAATGCACCGCCGCAACGTGGCTGATCTGTGTCCCCTCACTGCCATCTCCGCACCGAGGCAATTGACGGCGCAGAGAGTCGATGAGAAAAAGCGCCGATCCGCCTTGGATGGCCACTCGATACGCATCACCGCCGCGGCATCGTTGCCGGATACAATTCGGCAGCGCCTGACCTGTCCAATACCGACCTGACCCCAATCCATGCCTAACCCCACCCGGGCCTTCCTCCTCGGCCCGCTACTGAAAGGCGTTTCACGTTCTTTCTACCTGACGCTGCGCGTGCTGCCCGCCGGGATGCGCGATCCCGTTGGCCTGGCGTATCTGCTGGCCCGCGCCGCGGACACGATCGCCGACACTTCGCTCATTCCGCCGCGGCAACGGCTGGATCTGCTCCTGTCGCTGCGCGATCAGGTCAACGGCGCCGCGGACGACGGGACGTTCCTGCGACGCATGGCGGTGGAAGTCGCGGGGCAGCAGACGCAGTCCGACGAGAAGGTCCTGCTCGAGTCGCTGGGGCCCGCGCTGTCGATATTGTCCCAGTTGAGCGAGTCCGACCGGGCGGCGGTACGCGAGATCGTGACGACCCTGACGACGGGCATGGAGTTTGATCTCCGTACCTTCCCCGACGAATGCTCCGGGCAGATCGTCGCGCTTCGCGAACCGGAAGAGCTTGACCGGTACACCTACCTGGTTGCGGGATGCGTGGGGGAATTCTGGACCAAGATGACCTATGCGCACATGCCGGGAACACTCAAGGGTAGCCCGGAGACCATGCTGCACCGTGGCGTGCGCTTCGGAAAGGCACTGCAGTTGACGAACGTCCTGCGTGACTGCGGCAAGGACCTGCGCATTGGCCGCTGCTATCTGCCAGCCACGATGCTGGACCGGTTTGGATTGACGCCGCAAGATCTCTTGCTGCCGGCCAACGCCCTGCGCGCCCAACCGCTGCTGTTCGAGCTGATCCGCGAAACGCTGGATCACTTCCGGGAGGCGGTTGAATACACGCTCGCCATCCCGGCGTTCTCCATCCGGTTGCGGCTGGCGTGCCTGTGGCCGGTCCTCATCGGCCTGGAAACCCTGCTGCTGCTCGTCAACAACGACGATTGGCTCGACCCCGGAAAAGTCTCCAAGGTACGACGCAACAAGGTGTACCAGATCGTGGCGGCATCGGTGCCGCTGGTGGTCTCCGACAAACTGCTGCGTTCCTGGGTTGACGGGCTGACCGGAAAGATCGAAGCCCGGCTGGGTAGCTGACGGAACGCCGCCTCACCGGGCGACGTCCTCGCTGCCCGACGCGCTCAGGCTGCCGTCCGCGGCGGTTGCGGCCAGGGCCGCTGCGCGGGACGCATCTCCTCCCAGGCCCTGGCCATCTGCAGGACGCCCAGATCGTCGAAACGCCGTCCGGCAATCTGCAGGCCGATGGGCATGCCCTCCGCCGCGTACCCGCAATTGACGGATGCCGCGGGCTGCTCGGAGAAGTTGTAGACGATCGTGAAGCTTGCCTGGTGAATCGGCTCGACGCCCTCGTATTCCACATGCGTCTGTTCCGCGCCAAACGCAGGCTGCGGGAAAACGGGCGAGAACACATAGTCGAAATCGCGCGTGGCGGCCACGGTCGCCGCGCGCAGCGCCAGGCCTTGGGCGTGCGCCTTGTATAGCTGCTCGGCGCTGACCTCCTGGCTCTTTTGCACCGCCCACTGGATAGCTGGCGACGCCTTTCCGCGCCGCGCTTCGGGCAGCGCGGAAAGGTCCATGCGTGTGCGCATGGCCCAGAAGCGGCTGATACCTTCGAGCATGCCCGGCTCGATCCACGGCCGGATCGGTTCGACGACCGCGCCGGCCGCTTCGAATGCC
Source organism: Cupriavidus sp. 05T313 (assembly GCF_056396665.1). Lineage (NCBI taxonomy): Bacteria > Pseudomonadati > Pseudomonadota > Betaproteobacteria > Burkholderiales > Burkholderiaceae > Cupriavidus > Cupriavidus sp. 05T313. The sequence goes on from NZ_JBFTLX010000044.1 coordinate 10,238, forward strand.
CTGGCCGCCCTCTCCACCGCTTCGCGCACATCCGGATCGAGCGGGATGCCGCAGTCGAGCTCAAGCCACAAGCCGATGCGCAGGCCCTTGAGGCTGCGATCCAGCCGGTTCCACTCGATAGCCTGGTAGGGCAAGCTCATATGGTCGCGCGCATCGGGCTGCGACAGCACGCGCATCATGAGCGCGGCATCCGCCACGGTGCGCGTCATCGGACCGGCGGYGCGCGCCGCATAAGGCGGATCGATCGGAATGCGGCCAAGGCTCGGCTTGAGCCCGAAGATGCCGCAGAAACCGGCCGGCCCGCGCACCGAGCCACCGATGTCCGTGCCGACATGCAGGGGACCATAGCCGGCCGCCGCTGCCGCGCCCGCGCCCGAACTGGAGCCGCCCGTATTCCGGCTGAGGTCCCATGGATTGCGCGTCAGCGGGTGAAAGCTGGACATGGCCGCGCCAAGCATGCCGAGGTCCGGCATCGTGGTCTTGCAGAGGAACACAGCCCCGGCTTCACGCAAGCGCGCCGCCGGGGGCGCATCCTTCGCGGCCGGGACCAGCTCGGTCGCGGCGCAGCCCAGCGGGACGGGCACCCCTTGCGTGGCGATGTTCTCCTTGATCGTCACCGGCACGCCGTCCAGCGCCCCTTGCGGCGCGCCGCGCTGCCAGCGCGCCTCGGACTCGCGTGCCATCGCCAGCGCGCGCTGCGTGTCGAGGGCATAGGCCGCATGGATATGCGGCTCCCATGCTTCCATTTGCGACAGCACGGCCTGGGTCACCTCCACTGGCGATAACGCCTTGCGGGCATAGAGGTCGAGCAGCGTCGTGGCGCTCAGCGCATTAAGGGCGGTTGTCTCGTTTGTCTCGTTGATTGTCATTGGGTCATCCATCGGTGAAGGTGCATCAGTGCATCAGCCAGCACCGGATTCGCAACCCCGGCACGGGAAACCAAGAATCTATGCGGCCCGCTTGGGCTTGACCCTGGCCGCGCCTTCATGGCCGGCGTCCCTCGCACGGTGCTCGAGCGTATCGGTCAGCTTGTCGATGCAGCGATTGAACGTCTTGAGCTCCGCCTCGGTCAGCGTGGCCAGCAATGCCTTCTCCAGCGTATTGCCGCGCTCGTAGGTTCGCTTCACCATGCTCTCGCCCTCCGCGCTCAGGAACAGATTGATCTGCCGGGCATCGAGTTCGCCGATCTGCCGGCTCAGCAGCCCTTGCCGCACCAGCGCGCTGACCAGCTTCGACACCTGTGTCTTTTCGAGCAAGGTGAGTTCGATGAGCCGGCTCAGGGTCAGCCCCGGCTCCAGCGCAACCAGGCGAAGCACGCGCAGGTCCCGCACCGTGACGCCGAACTCGTTTTCGTAGAACTGCGAACCCGCCGCCTTGCTCAGCTCGCTCAGCCGATCGAGCCGGAACGACAGGTATTCGAGGATGGGGTGGTCGGAGGATGGCATGGCAGGCTTCGGAGAATTAGTCGATATCGACAACAGATTCTCGTTGCAATAGTTGCTTCGTGCAACTAAGCAAAAATACCTAGGCCTTTGCCTTGACGCGACAAGGGGTCGCCTTTCACCTCTCGCCTCTCGCCTTTCGACGCGAAGCACCAAAGCAAAAGGCCTGCACGAATGCAGGCCTTTTGCTTTCTATCTTGGTGCCCAGGAGAGGACTCGAACCTCCACAGTGTTGCCACCGCTAGGACCTGAACCTAGTGCGTCTACCAATTTCGCCACCTGGGCTAGGTGAGGAGGCGCATTTTACCTAACGGATCGGAATTTGCAAGTGCTCCGCATAGCGAACCGGAAGAAAAACATCGCCTTGCCCCGAAGCGCATCGTGCAACTGCTGCCATCAACGGGACGATCAGCAAAATCCCTCCCGGCCCTGGGCCGGAAGGGAGCGGTCAGGGATAGCGCAGGTACAACCCGCCCCGACCGGAGGCAGCGGAACTTCCTTAAGCCTGCGCAGCCGCCAGCGCCGCGTTCAGCGTCTTGCTCGGGCGCATCACGGCATCCAGCTTCGCGAAGTCGGGCTTGTAGTAACCGCCGATGTCCGCTTCCTTGCCTTGCACGGCCGACAGTTCCGCCACGATGGCCTGCTCGTTGTCGGTCAGTTGCTTGGCCAGCGGCGCGAACTGCGCGGCCAGGGCTGCATCTTCGGTTTGCGCCGCGAGTTGCTGGGCCCAGTACATGGCCAGGTAGAACTGGCTGCCGCGGTTGTCCAGTTGCCCGGTCTTGGGCGACGGGTTCTTGTTGTTCTCCAGCAGCTGGCCGGTGGCGGCATCCAGCGTCTTGGCCAGGATCTTGGCCTTGGCGTTGCTGGTCTTGATGCCCAGGTCTTCAAGCGACACGGCCAGCGCCAGGAATTCACCCAGCGAGTCCCAGCGCAGGTGGTTTTCTTCCACCAGTTGCTTGACGTGCTTGGGCGCCGAGCCGCCCGCACCGGTTTCGTACATGCCGCCACCGGCCATCAGCGGGACGATGGAGAGCATCTTGGCGCTGGTGCCCAGTTCCATGATGGGGAACAGGTCGGTCAGGTAGTCGCGCAGGATGTTGCCGGTGACCGAGATGGTGTCCAGGCCGCGGATGACGCGTTCCAGCGTGTAGCGCATGGCGCGCACCTGCGACATGATCTGGATGTCCAGGCCGGTGGTGTCGTGATCCTTCAGGTAGGTCTCGACCTTCTTGATCATCTCGGCTTCGTGCGGACGGTACGGGTCCAGCCAGAAGATCGCCGGCATGCCGGAGTTGCGGGCGCGGGTAACGGCCAGCTTGACCCAGTCGCGGATCGGCGCGTCCTTGACCTGGCACATGCGCCAGATGTCGCCCTCTTCCACGTTCTGCACCAGCAGCACTTCGCCCGTGGCGATGTCCACGATGCGGGCTTCGCCGGCTTCGGGCACTTCAAAGGTCTTGTCGTGCGAGCCGTATTCCTCGGCCTGCTGGGCCATCAGGCCGACGTTGGGCACGGTGCCCATGGTGACCGGGTCGAAGTTGCCGTTGGTCTTGCAGAAATTGATGATTTCCTGGTAGATGCGGGCGAACGTGCTTTCCGGGATCACAGCCTTGGTGTCCTTCGGGCGGCCGTCGGCGCCCCACATCTTGCCGCCGATACGGATCATGGCCGGCATCGAGGCGTCCACGATCACGTCATTGGGGGCGTGCAGGTTGGAGATGCCCTTGGCCGAATCCACCATCGCCAGTTCCGGGCGATGCTCGTGGCAGGCGTGCATGTCGCGGATGATTTCCTCGCGCTTGGAGCTGGGCAGGCTTTCCAGCTTGTCGTACAGGTTGACCAGGCCGTTGTTGACGTTCACGCCCAGTTCGTCGAACAGCGCGCCGTGCTTGGCAAAGGCTTCCTTGTAGAAGATCTTCACGGCGTGGCCGAACACGATGGGGTGCGAGACCTTCATCATCGTGGCCTTCACGTGCAGCGACAGCATGACGCCGGTCTTGCGCGCGTCTTCCATCTGCTCTTCGTAGAAGTCGCACAGCGCCTTCTTGCTCATGAACATGCTGTCGATGATCTCGCCGTCCAGCAGCGAAACCTTGGGCTTCAGCACGATGGTCTTGCCGCTCTTGGTGACCAGCTCCATCTTCACGTCGCGGGCGCGGTCCAGGGTCATGGACTTTTCACCGTGGTAGAAGTCGCCGTGCTTCATGTGCGCCACGTGGGTACGCGAAGCCATGCTCCACTCGCCCATGCTGTGCGGGTTCTTGCGGGCGTAATTCTTCACGGCGGCCGGTGCGCGGCGATCCGAGTTGCCTTCGCGCAGCACGGGGTTCACGGCGCTTCCCAGGCACTTGGAGTAGCGCTGGCGGATGGCCTTCTCGGCATCGGTCTTCGGGTCTTCCGGGAAGTCAGGCACGTTGTAGCCCTTGGCCTGGAGTTCCTTGATGGCGCCGACCAGCTGGTGCACCGAAGCACTGATGTTGGGCAGCTTGATGATGTTGGTGTCCGGCAGCAGGGTCAGGCGGCCCAGTTCAGCCAGGTTGTCCGGGACGCGCTGCGCTTCGGTCAGGAATTCCGGGAATTCGCCCAGGATACGGCCCGCCACCGAAATATCGCTGGTGGTGACGTCGATCCCGGCCGGCGCGGTAAAGGTGCGGATGATCGGCAGGAAGGCGCTGGTCGCCAGCAGCGGCGCCTCGTCGGTCAGCGTGTAGATGATGGTGGGTTGCTGGGTACTCATTGCTTCTCTCAGGGTCAAGAAATGGGTTGGAGAACGCCACCGGCTGGGTCGCAGCCCGGCAGTAACGTCGAATTTTGCCTGATTTTGCTTCAGGGGGCTCAAACACGGGATGGCTTTTTGCATTATGAAATGCACAAAACACGCTTTGCCTGCCCGGCTGGTATCCCGCTACGGCCTATCCCGGCTGCCTTGCGCGCCGCCAGGGGACTCGCCATCGGCCTTCGGCCAGCCAGCCCCCTCCTGCGCCGCCTCCACGAAGGCGCGATGCCCGCAAGCCACCGCCCCGGGAATACCCGCATAGGAAAAATCGGGCCGCTGACCAATTATGATAATTATGATCATAAATAGAGTCAGCAATGCCTCACGCCCCCAAGCCCGGGTTATCCGGCAGCAAGCGCGTAAAGCGCGTCGATCAGGTAGTCAACGGTATCAAGCGCTGGATTGTCCAGACGCACCAGAAAGTGGGCGGCAAGTTGCCGCAGGAGGCGGCGCTGATCGAGCAGATGGGCGTCGGCCGCGGAACGGTGCGCGAAGCGCTGACCGCCTTGCAGGTGCAGGGCCTGGTCACCGTCACTACCGGGCCCAACGGAGGCGCCACGCTGACGCAGCCCTCCTACGTCCAGTGCCTGGAGGCTGTCTCCAACTTCCTCTACTTCCAGCCGGTCGATATCGCGACGCTATATGCCTTGCGCCGCGCGGTTGAGCCCGAACTGGCAGCCAATGTGGCATTGCGCCTGACCGAGGCCGACCTGGCCGATCTCGATGCGCTGATCGGCCTGAGCCATCCGGCGCATGGCGGCAGCGAGGACTGGAACGAGCGCCGCGAAGCGGATCTGCTCTTTCACGACCGGCTCGCCGATGCCTGCAGCAGCCCCATGCTGGCGCTGTTCTGCCGCCTGCTCAACGACATCATTCGCCGCGTGATCGTGGTACGCAACGCACAAGAGAGTTTCGACCGCTTCGACGACGAGATCGTCCACAGCCACACGGCCCTGATGGATGCATTCCGCGCGCGCGACGCCGACCGTGCCCGGGCACTCATGCAAGAGCATATGGCGCACGCCGAAGCCCTGGCCCTCGAAGCCGAGTCGCGGGTCGACCGGAGCAGCCTGCTGATCAGTCCGGGCGACTGACCTTGGCCGCGTGGGTCTCGCCCGCCGGCACCGCCCCCTCCCCGCCATACTCCCATCAGCCGTCGGCCAATGGGGGCGGGATCGTTTTTGCTCTAATTTTTGGAGTCCCACGTGAAACCCCATGAAACGCTGTGGCGCTGGAGCGCCGTCGACATTGCCGCCGCGGTACGGCGGCGCGAGATATCCTGCCGCGAGGCCACGGCCAGCGCACTCGCTCGCATCGAACAGCTCAACCCGAGCCTCAACGCCCTGGCTGAAGTGCTGGCCGAGCAGGCCCTGGCCAGCGCCGATGCGGCCGACCAGATGACCGCGAGCGGAGCGCAACTCGGGCCGCTTCACGGCGTGCCCGTCACGATCAAGATCAATGTGGACCAGGCGGGCCATGCCACTACCAACGGCGTCATCCCGTTGCGGGAGAATATCGCGCGCGAAGACGCCCCGGTGGTTGCCAACTGGCGCAATGCCGGCGCCATCATCGTCGGGCGCAGCAACACGGCCACCTACTCGTCGCGCTGGTTCACCGACAACGGTCTGCACGGGCGCACGCTGAATCCCTGGAACCCGGATATCACGCCTGGTGGGTCCAGCGGTGGCGCCGCTGCCGCGGTGGCCTGCGGCATGGGCGCACTGGCACATGGCAATGACATCGGTGGCTCCATCCGTTATCCGGCGTATGCCTGCGGCGTGCCTGGCCTGCGGCCCACGACAGGCCGGGTACCCGCGTACAACCCCACTGCCAGCGTCGAGCGCGGCATCACACCGCAACTCATGTCGGTGCAGGGACCATTGGCACGCAACATGGCCGACCTGCGGCTTGGATATCACGCGATGGCGCGCCATGACGCGCGTGACCCCAGTTGGGTGCCGGTACCGCTGGAACTGCCGCCGCCAACGGGCCCTATCCGCGTGGCGCTGTTCAAACGCTGCCCCGGCATCCCCATCGATCCAGCAATCAGCGAAGCGTTGGACAGCGCGGCGCATTGGCTGCAGCAGGCCGGCTACGCCGTCGAGGAAGCCGCGCTGCCGGACTTTGTGGAAGCTGCCGCCCTGTGGCGCACGCTGACGACTGACGACAGCCGCCGGAATATCGTCGCGGGCGTGGAACAACATGGCGACGACGCCATGCGGCGCAGCCAGCGCAACATGCTGGCGGGCATGCCGGAGACCGACCGCGACGGCTTCCTCGATGCACTGGCCCGGCGCCAGGCACTGGGCCGCAACTGGTCGGTCTTTCTGCATGAATATCCGCTGGTGTTGATGCCGGTGTCATGGCAGCGCCCATGCCCGCAGGACGCCGATATCGGCACGCTGGAACAAACCCACGCCCTGCTTGACGCCCAAAGCCCGCTGCTAGCCACTGCCATGCTGGGCGTGCCGGGCCTCTCGGTGCCCACAGGCATGGCCGGCGGCGTACCCGTCGGCGTGCAACTGCTGGCCTGGCGCTTCCGGGAGGATCTGCTGCTGCAGGCAGGCCAGGTCATAGAAGACGCCGCGCGCTTCACCCCGTTCACCGCCCGATAACAACCCCCGCAATCAAAACAGGAGACTCCCATGAACGAACGCAACCCGACTTCCCCTGCGCGGTTTTCGCGCCGGGCCATGCTGGCCGGCACCGCCGCCGCCCTGTGCACCGGCAGCCTGATCTCGCGCGCCGCATGGGGGCAATCCGTGTCTCGCATCATCGTGCCATTCCCGGCCGGGGGACCAGCCGATTTCATGGGCCGTCTGCTGGCCGAGAAACTCAAGGAAACGCTTGGCCGGACCGTCATCGTCGACAACCGGCCCGGTGCCGGCACCCGCGTGGCGGCGGAGGTATTGAAGAACGCTCCGGCAGACGGCCATACCGTGCTGCTGGCGCCGGTCGATCCGATGTTCATCGGCCCGTTGATCTATAACAATATGCGTTTCAATCCCGCCACCGATTTCAGGGCGATCACCGACGTGGCCGGCGTTCAGTTTGGCCTGGCGGTCAATGCAAACTCTCCGGCCAGGACACTGGCCGAGTTTGTCCAGGCGGCCAGAGCCCGTCCCGCTGACCATTCGATCGGCATCAGCACGGTTGGTACCCTGCTCCACTTCCTCGCCGGGGAATTCGTGGCCCAGTCCCGTACCGGCAGCACCCTGGTGCCCTATCGCGGAGGCGGCGCCCTGGTGACGGACTTGATGGGAAACCAGATTGCGGCGGGCATGGACGCGACGACCTCGTTCATGGAGTACCACCGCGCCGGCAAGCTCCGCGTGCTGGCGGTGGCCGGCGACAAGCGCGCGGATGCCCTCCCCGACGTGCCCACCTTTGCGGAATCCGGATTTCCAAACCTGGTGACCTCGTCGCGCTACCTGCTGTACGTGCGCGCCAACACCGCGCCCGAGGTGTCCGCGCAGTGGTACCAGGCCGCGCGCAAGGTGCTGGCCATGCCCGATGTCCGCGAGAAGCTGGGCCGCACCGGTTATGACTTGCTGCCTGGCGGTACGGCTGACGAAGTCGCCAAGTATGCGAACGCGCTTGCCGCTCGCTGGACGCCGGTCATCAAGGCATCCGGCTTCAAAGGCGACTAAGTCCTGGAGACGCCAGCGCGAGCCAGGGGCACGCGCTGGCGGCTATCCGTTGCGGAAAGCGGCGGTAGCGACAAGCGTGCCTCGCAGCCGGACACGCCTTTCCGCGATCACATTGACAATGAACGTGTTCGCGGTTTCTTCCCCCCTTTCACCGACGCTTCCCCGCCCACGGCGCATCGGCATCAGCCTCCAACTTGCCGCGCTTGATCTCCCGCCTCGCAGATACCGCGCAGCCAGCGGTTGGCGGCACCGTGGCGATCAGGTCGCTCGACTGGCGCTCAAGTGCTGTGCACACCTTGCCAGCGCTGTCGCCGCAGTTGACGCCGACGCATGTCCCGGAAAACCCCTCACGCTAGTAAAAACCCGACTTTCGGTCGTCTAACGCGCAAGTAGCGCGATTAGCGCGCAAATTGCGCGAATTGAGCTTGTCCGGGGCATGGCGATCGCTTAATTTTCAGGCACCAAATACAGGAGACAACATGGCTACCACCATCGACCGTGACACACACGGCGCACGCCAGACGAAGAAGGCGACCGCGAGCGGCTGGATCGGATCGGCGCTCGAATACTATGACTTCTTCATCTATGCGACGGCCGCGTCCCTGATCTTCCCGCAGATCTTCTTCCCCTCGGGCAACCCCAAGATCGCGATCGTCGCGTCGCTGGCAACTTACGGCGTCGGCTACATCGCACGGCCAATCGGCGCATTCTTCCTGGGCCACTGGGGCGACACCCACGGGCGCAAGACCGTGCTGGTCCTGTGCATGTTCCTGATGGGTTTCTCGACGATGGCGGTCGGCCTGCTGCCGACGTATCAGCAGGTCGGCATGCTTGCCCCTGTGCTGCTGGTCGTCCTTCGCCTCATCCAGGGTTTCGCGGTGGCCGGCGAGATTTCCGGCGCCAGTTCGATGATTCTCGAGCACGCCCCGTTCGGCCGACGCGGCTACTACGCCAGTTTCACGCTCCAGGGCGTGCAGGCCGGCCAGATCCTCGCCGCCGCGGTATTCCTGCCGCTGGCGTACTACATGCCCGCCGATGCCTTCAACGCATGGGGCTGGCGCATTCCCTTCCTGCTGAGCGCCTTCGTGCTTGTCGCCGGCTTTATCATCCGCCGCGAAGTCAATGAAACGCCTGCATTTGCCCAGGAAGCGAAGGGCAGCGCCGTGCCTCGCTCGCCGATCATCGAAGCCTTCAAATACAGCTGGAAGGACATGATCCGGGTGGTATGCGTTGCCCTGATGAACGTCATCCCGGTGGTCGCCACGGTGTTCGGCGCGGCTTACGCGGTGCAACCGGCTTATGGCATTGGCTTTGAAAAGAGCCTTTATCTGTGGATTCCGGTCGCGGGCAATATCCTCGCCGTGCTGGTCATTCCGTTTGTCGGCAACCTGTCCGACAAGATCGGCCGCCGGCCGCCGATCATCGTCGGAGCGCTGGGCTCGGGGCTGCTCTCGTTCGCTTACCTTTACGCCATCAGCATCCATAACGTGCCGCTGGCGATCGTCTCGTCGCTGCTGATGTGGGGCGTGGTCTACCAAGGCTATAACGCGGTGTTCCCGAGCTTCTACCCGGAGCTGTTCCCGACGCGCTCCCGCGTCTCGGCCATGGCTATTGCCCAAAACGCCGGCACCGCCATCACCGCCCTGCTTCCGGCGCTATTCGCCATGGCAGCGCCTCCGGGATCGGCCAATATCCCGCTCACCGTTGGCGCGATCACCCTGACCGTCACGATCATCGCGGCAATCGCCGCATGGAGCGCACGGGAAACCCATCGCATCCGCATGAGCGACCTCGGCGAGCCCGGCGCGGTCCCCATGGACAAGCGGGACTATGACCGCTTGCGGGAAGAGGCCATGGGCGAAGCGAAAGTGATCAAGGCACTCGCCTGAGGCAGCCTGCGACCCGCACTGCGGCGACTTATCAAGATGGATTAAAAGATATCAATAGATATTTATTGATATCAATAAATATCAAAAGCCAACCGGAGGAGTATCAATATGAAAAAAGCCGCCGCCCTGCTTATCCTGGGGAGCGCAGCATGGCCAGCATTCGCGCAGCAATCCGGCGTCATCCTGTATGGCCTGATCGACACCACGATTCGTTTCTCCACCCACGAGAACGCTGCCGGCAACAGCAAATGGCAAATGACCGACGGCGAACTGACCGGCAGCCGCTGGGGCCTGCGCGGCACCGAAGACCTGGGCAACAACCTGAAGGCCTTCTTCATCCTGGAGTCGGGCTTTAACCCCGATACCGGCATCAGCCAGCAAGGCGGCCRCCTCTTCGGACGCACAGCCGTGGTGGGACTGGATGGCGATTACGGCAAGCTCGCGCTGGGGCGGCAGTACACCCTCGCGCACGAGATCCTGTCCTCCTACGAGGCCATGGCCTTCGCCAACAACTCCATCGTCGGGTACCAGGGCGGCAATTACACCGGCCTGCGCTACGACAACACCATCAAGTACATCAAGTCCTTCGGCGGCCTGCAGGTGGCCGGCGCCTACACCTTCGGCGAAGTCGCCGGCAGTACCTCGGCCAGCAACGCCGCAGCCGGCTCGCTGGTCTACAGTTCCGGTCCCTTTGAGGTTGGCGCCGTCTACCAGGTCACGCACGATGTCTCCTCCGCCTTCTTTGGCGCCGTGCCCGCTTCGCAAGCCAGCAAGCAGACCGTCTGGGGCCTGGGCGGCACCTGGAAGGCCGCGCGCGCGCAGTATTACCTGGGCTATACCAACAACCGCCTCGATGTCGCGGACTACCGCAACAACGTCGGCTATGTGGGCACCCGCGTCAACCTCACCGAAGCCCTGAGCCTGATCGGAACCTTCCAGTACGACTGGCTCAAGCACGCCGGCGAAAGCGGCAAGCGCCTGACCACCGCGGCGATGCTGGACTACAACTTCAGCAAGCGGACCGACGTCTATATGGCAGTCGATTACACCCACCTGAGCGGCGCATGGATTCCGCTGAACAGTTCCCCCACCTTCATCAACAGCGGCAATACGTTCGGCAACAGCACACGGCTGGGCGTCATGGCCGGGATACGCCACAAGTTCTGAGCGCGGCCAGTGGCCCCTGCAGTTGCAAGAACAATAGCCGCAACGCCGCCAACCTGCCGTGGTTGCCCTCCCCGGCACCGCGGCATGATGGCCGCGTTGCGCGCGCCAGCGCACCAGCCTTGACGGACGTTTTTTCGGAAGCCACCTAATGCTCGACATCCTGGCCATCATCGCCCCGATCTATATCGCCATCCTGATCGGATACTCGATGACCCGCTCGGGGATCTTCGCCAAAGCCGACATGCGCGTTTTCGGCAGGTTCGTGATCAATCTGGCGTTGCCGGCGCTGCTGTTCCGGACGTTGTCGCAGCGGCAGCTTGGGGAGATCCTGAATGTCAGCTACCTGCTCGCCTATTGCCTCGGATCATGGGCAATGGTCGGCCTGGGCTATTTCTGGTGCCGGCGGGCTTCCGGGCTGAATCCGGCCACCAGCGCCTTCTACGCGATGGGCATGTCGTGCTCGAACAGCGGTTATGTCGGCTATCCCATCCTGCTGCTCACCCTTGCCCCTGTGGCCGGGGTATCGCTTGCGCTCAACATGACAGTGGAGAACCTGCTGGTCATCCCTTTCCTGCTCTGCATGGCCGAGAGCAGGCAAGGCAGCGCCGGGCAATGGCGTGCATTGGGCAAATCGCTGATGCGGATGGCCTATAACCCGCTGATTATCGGCTTGCTCGCGGGGCTCACCGTGTCGGTACTCGGATTGAAACTGCCCGGGCCGGTGATACGCACGGTCGATATGCTGGCAACTGCCTGTAGTGCCCTGTCCCTGTTTGTCATTGGCGGCACGCTGGTCGGGCTTCCCATGCGCGGACACGGCTCACGGATTGCGCCGATTGTTCTTGGCAAGCTGGTGCTGCATCCGTTGCTGGTTTTCGTGGCGATCACGATGGTGCCGATGCTCGGGCTTGGGGAGATCGAGCCTTCGCTGCGGATGGCGGCTGTGTTGATGGCGGCTATGCCAATGATGGGCATCTATGCGACGTTGGGGCAGGTCTATGGGCAGGAAGATTTCAGCGCAGTGACTTTGCTGGTGACCACGATCGTGTCGTTCTTTACGCTGAGCGGGTTGCTTTGGGCACTAGGAAAATACTGGAGCCTGGCGTGAAGACCGGATGGATGCCGGACCGTCGAGCCTGATATGGGGCAAGATCGATGGCATACGAGCGTTTGCGATGGGCAGCCTGATCGAGCAGTCAGCCGCCGTCGCGACATGCATAGGGGACGACGCCTGGGCCACGACATCCCAAGCGAAGAGGATATCGTCGAGGCTACGGATCGTCGCGATCCGTTCACGGACGGCACGCACAACTGAAACACTGCGCGAAGCGCAGGCGGCTTGATGGAAAACGGCGGGCTGCGGCCCGCCCCGTTTGCGCTTGCCCGGCTAGGAAGTCCGATTGAAAAGCGCGGAGGCGTGGCTAGCCGCGGCCAGTTCCGCAGCGGCACTAAGCAGTGCCGGGCCCAGCTCTTTCATGCGTGCCTCGCTGAGCCTGCTAAGGGGGCCCGCAATGCTGATCACCCCAATTGCGGGATACCCCCGGCGCTGGACGGGCGCCGCCATGGCCGACATTGCCGGTGCGAACACTTCATTGATGGTGGCATAGCCGCGCTCCCGTGCCTTGTGGATGAAGCCCAGCAAGGCTTTGACGGTGGTTGGCGCATTGGGGCCATATTGTCTGGGCTGGCCGAAGCCTTGCTTCAGCACCAGTTCAAGGGCGCGTTCATCCGTCATGGTCTGCATCCAGGCATGTCCGGTTGCGCTGCAGGAAAGAATGGTGTCCATGCCCATGTCGGGGTCATACCGCAGCCCCCTCAGCGCCCCTTGCGCCTTGGCCACCCAGGTGAGGCGGTCCCCGTCGACGATGGCCAGGCGAACGAGTTCACCCGACGTCTCCGCCAGCCGGTCCAGCCTTGTCTGGGCAATATCGACGATGCCGGAAGTCGCGAGAAAGCCCAGTCCCATCCCCACCAGCTTGGTCGTCAGTATGTAGTCGCCGTGGTCCCGCAACTGGCGCACATAGCCCGCGTTCTTGAGATCGACCAGCAGGCGATGGCACGCGCTGCGCGGGATATCGAGATCATCGGCGATGGCGGCCAGGGGAACGGCCTCGACTTGGGTACAAAGGTATTCGAGGATTCCAAGTGTGCGCAGTACGCCTGACATGGCGAGTTCCCTGCCAATGAAATATATAGTTTTTTACTATTCAACAAAGATACCAATACGTCAAGTTCGGAATGGCATTCCCAAACCGCTGCTAGCATGCATTCACCGCTCCAACCGGCACGAAGGGCAACGTTGTTGGACGGATTCAAACGGCACCGGATGGCAGCGCTGCATGCCATCCCCAGCAAGAGACGCTAGGAGACAAAATGACTGAAGAGACACCGCGCCACGCCGATGCGGCAATGCGCACGCGCGCCGTCGCAGCCGCCACCATTGGCACCGCACTAGAGTGGTTTGACTTCACGCTGTATGGGGCGTTGGCGGCTACGATTCTGCCCAAGCTGTTCTTTCCCGCGATGGAGCCGACATCCGCGCTCCTCGCATCGCTGGCCACGTTCGGTGTCGGCCTGGCGGCGCGGCCTCTGGGGGCGATCATTTGCGGCCATCTCGGCGATAAGCTGGGGCGCCGCAATCTGCTGCTGGGCACCGTCACGATCATGGGACTGTCCTCCGTGCTGATGGGCTTGCTGCCCACCTACACACAGATCGGCGTTTGGGCACCGGTGTTGCTGGTGCTGCTGCGCGTTCTGCAGGGCTTCGCGCTCGGCGGCGAATCGACCGGCGCTCAACTGATGGCAATCGAGCACGCCAGTCCGGACCGGCGCGGCAAGTATTCCGGTTTGCTGGGCCTGTGCTCGCCATTGAGCCAGATCCTTGCCAACGGCGTATTGCTTCTCCTCGCCTCCACGATGTCAGCGGAATCCTTCGAGTCCTACGGATGGCGCGTGCCGTTCCTGCTGAGCTTCGTCCTGGTGATCGTCGGCGTGTATATCCGCCTGAAGGTCAATGAAACGCCGGCATTCGTGGAACTCAGCAAGAACAGGGTGGCGCAAGCCGGCAATCCGCTGCGCGACGCGTTCCGGTTCCATTCAAAAACGGTGCTGCGCTGGATGCTCTTCTTTTGCGGACCCGCGGCGATTTTCTATCTCATTGTGGTGTTCTCGCTGAGCTACATCACCAAGACGCTCGCCGTGCCCAAGCAGACCGGCTTCCTGCTGCTGATGGGTGCCAACGTCTGCGCGATTTTCGGTGCACTGGCGGGCGGCATGCTTAGCGACAAGATCGGCCGCAAGAAGGCGCTGGCCATTGGCTCCGTTGCGACGCTGCTGATTCTGTTCGTCTACTTCCAGATCCTCGACACCAAGAGCTTCCTGCCGATGCTTGCCATCATGGGGCTTTTCCTCGGCTTCACCCAGTTCCAGAGCGGCATTCAGCCGGTCGCGTTCGCCGAAGCATTCCCGACCAATGTCCGCTACTCGGGATCCGCACTTGCCTACACGGGGGCAAACCTGATTGCCGGCGGTCCGATGCCCGTCGTTGCGGTGTGGCTCCTGTCAGTCTGCAACGGATCACCGTGGGGCGTCGTTGCGGTGTGCGTCGCGTTCAACCYCATCTCGCTGGCCATGATTCTGACGGCGCCCGAAACGCGTGGCATCGACCTGAACCGCGCGGAAGCGCCGAACGACATGGCCGATGGCGCTCCTTTCCTCTCAGTTGGCACCAGCCAGTCCCGCTAACCCACGACGCGCGCAGCCCCTGGCCGCGCGGCACAGACCATGACCGAACTCGTATATCTGCTGAACGGCTCCAATCTCAACATGCTGGGCAAGCGCGAGCCGCATCTGTATGGCACGACCACGCTTGCCGAGGTGCAACAACGCGTCGCCGGGCTGGCTGACGAATTGCGGATCGACTGCGATTTTCGTCAGACCAACAGCGAAGCCACGATGGTGGACTGGCTCCAGGAAGCCTTTGAAAAGAATGCCGCCGTGATCATCAATCCGGCCGGGTTTTCCTTTGCATCCGTACCTGTGCTTGATGCCGTCAAGCTGATTCAGCGGCCGGTCATTGAACTGCACATCACGAATATCCACGCGCGCGAAGAGACCCATCGCCATTCGATCATCTCGCGGGCGGCCACGGGCGTGATCTGCGGGCTTGGCGTTGCCGGCTACACATTGGCGCTTCGCGCCATGGCCGACGCATTGCGGAGCTAGTCCCCGGACTGGACATCGTGTTGCCGCGCCGCCATGATTCCATTGCGGCCAACCTCCACGGGAGCCAGCCATGACGTCCACGCTCCGACATGCCCTGTGCTTACTTCTCGGCACCTGCTGCCTCATCGTCGCCGCGTGCGGCGGGGGCGGCGAGGTCGAAGTGACCGCCGGTGACGGCAAGCCCGGCACCCTCTCCATCATCATCTCGGGCCTGCCTGCGGGAACGCCCGCCAACGTCACGGTCACCGGCCCCGGCGGCTACCGGCAGACTGTGGGGCAATCGACGACCCTGGGGAACCTGCAAGCGGGCACCTATACCGTGACAGCGGCCAGTGTCACTAAAGGTTCGGTCTCGTTCAGGGCGCAACAACCCGTCCAGACGATGATGGTGGCGGCAGGTACCGCGCCTGTGGCTGGCGTGGTCTACGGCTCATCCGAAGTCACTCCCATGGCGCTGGACCAGATGGCCGACGGCCTTGTCATGCAGTGATTCCTGGCGAGCCAATATGCTGTTTGGCAAGCTCCGTTCCTGCGGACACCGGAAAAAACCGCACGATCGGGAGCGCCGGCATGCCTATGTATAATGCAGCTTCTTTAGGTCAAACCCCGGCCCACCGCCACCACCAGACTGGTCAGCGCGATGTGGCCTGCGCAAGCGATGAGTAAGCCAGTTCGGCCGCCAATCCGGCCCTGCTGCAGCGGCTTACCGCCCGCACGGCATCGTATCGCAGCGTCCCGCACTGACCGCCCAGTACCGGGCGTCCTCTCCGCCAGAGCAAGAGCACGCCACCGAAATCGCGCCCCAGCCGTCTGATCGACTTCCCGTTTGATCGGCGCCGCGGCCGTCCAACATCCCGATCGTCGAGCCTGGCAACGCGCCGTCTGGCGAACCAGGGCCATCCACGGAAAAGTGCCCGATTGCTTGCCCGGCTAGCCGATCTGTAGCTTTTTTTGTCTTATGAGCAAACTCCCCAAGCTCGCGCTGAGCCTTGTGCTGATTGCGCTATTCCACCTGAGCCCGGCCGCGCTGCCGACAGCCGCCGCCGCCGATACCGTAAAAAGTACGGACGCCCAGCTCGCAACATCACTTTCGCACGCCGAGGCCGTCGCTGAACTGAAGAGGCTCCAGACAGAACAGGACCGTATCAAGCAGCTGGCGTCGGCCGCCACGAGCAGCACGCAGCTCGAAGGGCTTGACAATGACATCAAGCAACTGGCGGGCGACGTCGACAAGCTGACCGCGGCACTGCTGCCCGAGCGTGCGCAGTTGCAGGCACAGCTCGATGTGCTCGGCCCGGCGCCCGCCGCCGGAACGACGCCGGAAGCACCTGCCGTCGCGCAGCAGCGGGCCGAACTCAACGCGCGCAAGACGCAGCTGGACAACGGACTGAAACAGGCGGCCGACGACAAGGAGAACGTAGCCAACCTGACCGGGCAGATCGCCAAGCTGCAGCGCAGCCTGCTGAAGAACCAGCTGGCGCTGCGCTCGGACAGCATCCTGAGCGCGCAGTTCTGGATGCCGTTGTTCAAGCCGACACCGGAAGACCAGCAAAGGCTAAGTGCGTTCAGGGAGCAGGTCGTCCCGTTGTGGCAACTGGCCTGGCAGCCGGGTCAGCAGGCTGTCACCACCCTCCTCGTACTCCTTGCGCTGGCTGTCTGGCTGATCGGCCGCCGGCTCATCGAGCGGGCTCTCGCGTGGTTCTGCCTGACGCGATTGCCGGAGTCCCGCCTGCGGCGCAGCGCGCTCGCACTGGCGACAGCCCTCGCGACCGTCGTGACGACGGCGGTCGCGGTACAGATCGTCTGCTTCGCCTTCACCCGATACTACGAGCCGCCGCCCCAGTTGCAAGACCTGATCAGYGAACTCGGAAAGCTGACGCTGACCAGCGCGCTGATTTCCGGCCTCGGCCGGGCGCTGCTATGCACGCGTCATCCGTCATGGCGCCTGCCGGCACTCRCCGATCGGGTCGCGCTGGCGATGAGCCCGTTCCCCGCTGTCCTCGCCGGCCTGTTACTGCTGGCCGGCACGCTCGAGCAACTGAACCGGAGCGCCGATACCAGCCTGCAAGTCACGCTGTCGGGCCGCGGCCTTGTGTCGCTTGTCGTGGTCCTGGCAATCGGCGCGGCGTTGCTGCGCGCCAACCGCGTGCGCACCCTGCTCTGCGCGGCGGGAGAGCAGCCCGAGGCGCGCTCCACGCTGGCCGGCATGATCCACGCTGGCGTGACGATTACGGTGATCGCATCGTTGTTCGCCCTGCTTATCGGCTATATCACTTTCGCGCGCTTCCTGACCTACGAACTCGTCTGGGTCGATATCGTCCTGTGTAGCCTGTATCTGCTGACGCAACTGACACGCGACGTCTGCGAGTGCGTTTTCTCGTTGCATCATTCGAGCGGCAAAGTCATCAAGCAGCTGTTCGGCCTGGGCGACAGCCATCTCGAGCAGGCGTCGACGGTGGTGTCGGGCATCGGCACGAGCCTGCTGCTGCTGGTCGCGGTCATTGCCTTGCTGACCGGCGGCTTCGGCACGACACCGAGCGATCTGTTGAACAGCCTGCTCACGGTGCTCGGCGGAGAAAAGCTGCGCCGCCTCAATATCATGCCCGATCGGATCCTCAGCGCCGCCATAGCGCTGTCGGTTGGCATCTACCTGCTGCGCTCGGTACGGCGCTGGCTGGATGCGGAGCTGTTGCCCAAGGTATGCATGGAGCCGGGCTTGCGGGTCTCGCTCGTTACGCTGTTCAGCAATATCGGCTACGTACTGATCGTATTGCTGACCTTGTCGCTGCTGGGCGTCAAATGGGACAACCTCGCGTGGATCGTCAGTGCGCTGTCGGTCGGGATTGGCTTCGGCCTGCAGGAGATCGTCAAGAACTTCGTGTCGGGGCTCATCCTTTTGACCGAGCGTCCGGTAAAGGTCGGCGACATGGTGAGCATCGGCGGCGTCGAGGGCGACATCCGGCGCATCAACGTGCGCGCGACGGAAATCCAGTTAGGCGACCGCTCCACCGTGATCGTGCCGAACTCGCAGCTGATATCGCAGAACCTGCGCAACGTGACGATGAGCAATAGCACGCAAGGTGTGGCGACGCTGCAGCTGACGTTCCCGTTGAACATCGACCCCGAGCATGTGCGCGATCTGCTGCTGGAGGCTTACCGCGAAAACATGGCGATACTCGAGAAGCCCGCGCCGTCCGTCACGTTCAGCCAGCTGGCATCGAACGGGATCACGCTGAGCGTGACGGGCTACGTAGGCAGCCCGCGGATCGCCACGGAAACAAAGAGCGACCTGCTGTTCGAGATCCTGAAGCGGCTGCGCGCGGCCGAGATCTCACTGTCGGTGCCACAAACGCTGAGAGTGCAAAACCTGCCCGCGCTGAACGCCTGATACCGCCGGCGCCATCGGCCATCGGCCTGCCGCACCGTCAGGCCGCGCCCTCCCCATGCGACTTGTGCTGCGAAGCCATCTGTTCCTGCTGGGCGGGCGGCACGGGTTCATAGTGACTGAGCTGGATCGTGTAGTTGCCGTGTCCGCCCGTGATGCTGTTCAGGCGTGACTGGTAGTCGTTGAGCTCGGACAGCGGCACCTGCCCCGCCACGACGACGCTGTTGCCGGCCGCCGTACGCGTGCCGCGCACCTGTCCGCGCTTGGCGGAGAGGTCGCTGATGATGTCGCCCATCGCCGTTTCGGGCATCGTCACCTCGATATCCACGATCGGCTCCAGCACACTCGGCCGCGCCTTGAGCACAGCATCGATAAAGGCCTTGCGCCCGGCGGCCGCGAACGCCACTTCCTTCGAATCGACCGAATGGCTCTTGCCATCGAACACGGTAACGCGCACGTCCTGCATCGGAAAGCCGGCCAGCGGCCCGCTTTCGAGAACCTGGCGGATACCCTTTTCAACGGCGGGAATGAACTGCCCCGGAATCGCACCGCCCTTGACCGCGTCGACAAATTCGAAGCCCGTGCCGCGCGGCAGCGGCTCCACGCGGAGCAACACCTCGCCGAACTGGCCGGCACCGCCGGTCTGTTTCTTGTGGCGGTGGTGCCCCTCGGCCTTGCCGCCGATGGTTTCGCGATAGGCGATCTTGGGCGGCCGCGTCACCACCTCGAGCTTGTACTGGTCGGTCAGGCGTTCGAGCGCGCAGCGCAACTGGAGTTCGCCAAGGCCAAGCACGACGGTTTCATTGGTGCCGGCCGGATGCTCGATGCGCAGGCACGGGTCTTCCGCGCCGAGTTTCTGCAGGACTTCCGACAGGCGCTGCTCGTTGCCGCGCCGCGCCGGTTCGATCGCCAGGCCATAGATCGGCCTCGGAAAATCGAGCGGGACCAGGTGGATGTTGCCGTCCTCGCTGGCATCGTGCAGCACGGCATCGAAGGCGATCTCGTCGATCTTGGCCACCGCGCAGATATCGCCGGGTCCGGCCTGCGGCACTTCGACGCGCTCCTTGCCCTGCAGCATCAGCAGATGCGCGATCTTGAAGGGCTGGCGGCCGTCGCCGATATAGAGCTGGCTGTCGCGCGAGACGGTACCCTGGTGGATGCGAAACACGGCCATTTTGCCGAGATACGGGTCCATCGTGATCTTGAAGACATGCGCCAGCACATGCTTGTCGGGCACCGGCTCGGCGCGAACGGCGACGCGGCGCTCGCCCGCGTCACGGTAGAAAAGCGGCGGATTGCCTTCGGTCGGGTTAGGCAGCAGGCGCACAAACACGTCGAGCAGTTCCCTGATGCCGGCGCCGCTGGCCGCCGACGTGAAACAGATCGGCACCAGGTGGCCTTCGCGCAGCGCCCGCTCGAACGGCGCATGCAACTGCTCCGGCGCGATCGCCTGGCCCTGCTCCAGATAGAGCTCCATCAACTCGGGATCGATCTCCACGACCTGATCGACGAGCGCGTCGTGAGCCGAAGCCACGGACAGGAAGTCCGCCTCGCCGGCGGGACTGAAAAAGCAGTCGGCGACCTCGCCGGCGCGCCCCGCCGGGAGATTGATCGGCAAGCACTCTTTGCCGAAGGCCTCCTGGATGTCGGCCAGCAGCGCGGGCAGATCCGTCTTTTCCTTGTCGATGCCGTTGACGATGATCATCCTGCACAGCTTGCGATCCTGCGCCCAGGCCATCATGCGCCGGGTCGTCATCTCGATGCCCGTCTGCGCGTTGATGACGATGGCGGCAGTCTCGACTGCCGGGAGGACACTCATCGACAGGCCGGAGAAATCGGGATAGCCGGGCGTATCGAGCAGGTAGATGCGGGTGTCGCGATAGTGCAGGTGCGCGACCGCGGAGGTGAGGGAGTGGCGATATTTGCGCTCGAGAGGATCGGAATCGCAGACCGTTGTGCCGCGCTCGATACTGCCCGGGAGATGCAGCGCGCCTCCCTTGTGCAGCAGCGCTTCTACCAGCGAGGTCTTGCCGCACCCCGCGTGCCCCAGCAGGGCAATCGTACGAATTGCATCGGGACTATAAAGCATGGCGCGCCCTCGTCCGGCAATGTCAGTTAGACCATTATTGGCGATAGGGGCCGGGAACACCATATGGGGTGATACCCGCGCCGGGCCGGCGCGGTGGCGAGGCAAGCCGCGCAGTGGAATCGGCCGGCGGCGCGAGTGCCGCACGCCTCACCCGAAGCGTATTGGACGGTACGCCCACACCCCACGACACGCAAAAATGGGGATTACCCGGCGCAAAATTTCCCATTTCCGTAGGGGCGCCTGAGTTGTGTGCGGTCGGGCACGGCATTTGGCGCGCAACGCAGGTTCGCGTCCGCGGGAAACGGCAATAAGGAGAGGGGCCATGCGTTGGTTCAGTTCGAGATATTCTGAACCCGCTCGTCGCGCGGCTTTATTCGCGCCATTGGCTGGGGTACGACAAGAGCCCGCCGCACATTCCGTGCATGCATTAACCAAAAATAGATTGCATTTTCCCACGATTGCGATATAGTTCTGCCCTCGCGTGCGGCTGTAGCTCAGTTGGATAGAGTACTTGGCTACGAACCAAGGGGTCGTGGGTTCGAATCCTGCCAGCCGCACCACCTATTTGTTTGAAGGGCTTCCAGTTATGGGAGCCCTTTTTCATTTGGGCTGCTGTGTGGCTACTGTGGGACTGCGCCGCGACCGAACCTGCCAACCCTTCAGCGCCTTGCATTCTGGCGACCATCCTGCCAGCGCTGGTGGTGTAGCCTGCAATCGCGGCGAACCGTGCCAGCAAATTCAATCGCGCCAGTCGCCGGGTATTTCGCTTCCGAACGTCGCTTCCGAACGGAACGCCGCAGCAGGCCGGACCTGGCCTATGCCCCGCGCAGGCGGTCCAGATTCTGCTGCGCGAGGAGTACGTCCGTCACGACACAGTTCATCTCGTCATGGTTTGCCGTGAGCAGGCTGGCCCAGGAAACCTTGCCGGGCGCGACTCCCGCGTCCGCGGTGTAGGCGCCCAGGGCGCCAGGCGCCACCAGCGCCGCGTAGCAGACTGCGTGGTGATGGCAGAGAAGATCATCCCTGATCGTCGGGCCAACAGGCGGAATGTTCGGGTTGGGGAATGTCAACACGTCCCGGAGCGATCTGAAGCCGGCAATCTCTTTCGGCAGCTTTGGCACGGCGTCAAGCGCGTGGTTGATCACAATGTAGTTATCAACCCTGCTCTGGAAGTCATCCGCGAAGCCCTGGTCCCCAGGCCGCGGCGACGCAAAGAGACAGGCCGCCAGCTTGTCACCGCCGATACCCGCCTTCGCCAGGCCTAGCGTGAGATAGCTTGCGATGGCCGCCCCCAGGCTATGCCCCGTGACGACCAGCTTGTTGCCGTTTGCCACGTTCATGAGACTCGGAAGCAGCGGTTGGGCGTCCCCCGTGTTATCGGCGGCCAGGAACTGCATGGAAGTGAATATGCTCGAGAATCCCAGCTCGACCTTCCCGGCGGTCGTGACGGACGGTACCCCGACCAGTTCGCACTCTGCGTTGACCAGCCACTCAAGCAGACTGGCCGTACCCCGGACGACGACGAAGTCCGTGCCGGCACCGAATGGCTCCTTCAGCACGACACCGTAGCAGACCCTCTCGGCCAGTATGTGCATGCGCCGGTCCAGCCCGAGCAGCACATCGCTTGCCACCAGGTAGCCGGCCACGGCCTGCGTCGCAACCAGCCGGGCAAACAGGGAATCCTCAAGCCCCGATGGCCTGAGACTGGCCTTGCTTGCGCGGCAAGCGTTGAACACGTCCGCGATCAGCAGCGCAAGCTCGCCGACCCTGTCGATCCGCAGGCCACACTCCTGAAAGATGATCTCTTCGTCAGTCATTGTGGTACTCCCCGTTGCGGACTATCTCTAGCGTAGCCTACGGAACGGGCGGCATTGGTGGCGAGTGTGGAGTCCTTGTCCAAGGCGCGGAACACCTGGCCCTATACCGGCCCGCCGCCCGCCCGCCGAAAAGCCGCCCCCACCTCCCCATAAAACTCCCGCAACGCCACTACCTCCAGATCCGGCGGCAACAAGGCCGGCCAGAGCAACGCAACGATGTCCCTGGCGGTCCGCTCGATATCCACCGGCCGCTGCCTGGCGATCGCATCCCAGAGAATGTGCTCCATCGGCCCAAAAATCGCCGAACGCAGCAAACTCAGCGGCAAATCGGTGCGGATCTCCCCATTCTCCCTGGCCCGCGCCAGCATATCCATCAGCGGCGCCGTGTAGCGCCGTTGCAGCGGCACGAATACCTCGCCCAGCCCGGGGCCCTTGGCGCGGCCCTCGGAAAGAACCAGCGCGCACAGGCCGGTGCCCTGGATCAGGAACAGCCGTAAATGGGTCCGCACAAAGAACTCGAGCTGAGCCTTGGTGGTCTGGTCACGCGGCATGCCCTCTTCCACCGCCGCGATGATCTCGTCGTACCAGTCCTCGATCACCCTTACGCATAGCTCGCGCTTGCCGTGGAAGTAGGTGAACACGGTGGCCTCGGAGATGCCGAGGCGCTGGGCGATCTCGGTCGTGGTGGTCCGCTCGTACCCCATCTCGGCAAAGACTTCGCGGCTCACGCGGAGGATGTCGCGGATGCGTTGTTCCGCCTTGGCGCCCGCGGGAATGCGGCGCCGCACCATGATGTCGTCCATCGACGTGTTACCTCGCTTGCCGGAAGCCGGCGATTATAGTGCGGCGCCGCATGAAAACGTGCGCCCGGGCGTGCCTGTGCGCCGCCTCGGCCCTGTCATCGCATTGTAATTGATCTTTACTCAAGTCTAGGTTGCAATTTTCCGGTCTAGCGTGTACTTTTCCACTCAACGCTACTGGTCCGGCGCGTGGATGGCAGGCCCAGGGACGAGATAATATGCGCACCCCGAGACTTGAGCCTCGCTCAACAAAGTTGAATAAAGCTCAAGAAATCACGTTACAGACATGATTGCGACAGCGCTTTGGAGACAAGTATGACCACACAGGGTGCCGCTAGCCCAACCACATTGCCCATTGGCGGGCTCTCCCACGTACGGGGCCGGACCGACATCCCCCTGTCCGAACTGACGGTGCCGGCCTTGCTCGCGGAAACCGTGGCGCGTTTCCCGGACCGCGAGGCGGTGGTGTTCCGCGAGCAGGGAATCCGCTGGAGCTGGCGCGAGTTCGCGCAGGTGGTGGATGCCATGGCCGGCGGCTTGCGCCTGCTGGGCCTGGAGCGCGGGGACCGGATCGGTATCTGGTCACCGAACCGCGTGGAATGGCTGGTGACCCAGTTCGCGACGGCGCGCCTGGGACTGGTGCTGGTGAATATCAATCCGGCCTACCGTTTGTCGGAGCTGGAATACGCGCTGAACAAGGTAGGCTGCAAGGCGATCGTGGCGGCGGAGTCGTTCAAGACGTCGCGTTACCTGGAAATGCTGCAGACCCTGGCGCCGGAGCTGCAAAGCTGCGAGCCGGGCGCGTTGCAGGCGGCGCGCCTGCCCACGCTGCGCTGGGTGATCCGCATGGGCGGCGAGCGGACACCGGGCATGCTGAACTACGATGCGCTGCTGGCACATGGCACTCACGCCATCACCGGGGAGCTGGACGCGATCACCGCGCAACTGGATCGCAACGACCCGATCAATATCCAGTTCACCAGCGGGACCACCGGCGCACCGAAGGGCGCCACGCTGACGCACCGGAACATCGTCAATAACGGACGCTTCATCGCCATGGCGATGCGGTTCTCCGAGCAGGACAAGCTTTGCATCCCGGTGCCGTTCTATCACTGCTTCGGCATGGTGCTGGCCGTGCTGGCCAGCGTGTCCACCGGCGCCTGCATGGTGTTCCCTGGCGAGGCGTTCGAACCGGCAGCCACCATGGCGGCGGTCAGCGAGGAGCGCTGCACGGCGCTGCATGGCGTGCCGACCATGTTTATCGCGCAGCTGGATCACCCGGATTTCGGGAAATACGACTTCTCCACGCTGCGCACCGGCATCATGGCTGGCTCGCCCTGCCCCATCGAGACGATGAAGCGCGTGATCTCGCAAATGCACATGGCGGAAGTGACGATCGCCTATGGCATGACCGAGACCAGCCCGGTTTCCTTCCAGAGCTCCACCACCGACCCGCTGGAAAAGCGCGTGACCACGGTCGGGCTGATCCAGCCACACCTTGAGGTCAAGCTGGTCGACGGCGCGGGCGAGATCGTGCCCGTTGGCGAGAAGGGCGAGCTGTGCACCCGCGGMTAYTCSGTGATGCAGGGCTACTGGGACGATGAACCGCGCACCCGCGAGGCGATCCGCGATGGCTGGATGCATACCGGCGACCTCGCCACCATCGATGAAGAGGGTTACTGCAATATCGTCGGCCGCGTGAAGGACATGCTGATCCGTGGCGGCGAGAACGTCTACCCGCGAGAGATCGAGGAATTCCTGTTCCGCCACCCCAAGGTGCAGGCGGTGCAGGTGTTCGGCGTGCCCGATCCCAAGTACGGCGAGGAAGTGTGCGCATGGATCGTGCTGAAGCCGGGCGAGACCGCCACGGAGGACGATATCCGCGCCTTCTGCCGCGACCAGATCGCGCACTACAAGATTCCGCGCTATATCCGCTTCGTGAGCGAGATGCCCATGACCATTACCGGCAAGGTGCAAAAGTTCGTGATGCGCGACCGCATGACACAGGAACTCGGACTCGACGAGACCAAGACCGCCTGACTCCGGCCCGGCTTCCACCTGACATCGGGCTGCGCTTCCCGCAGCCCCACTGAACAACATAACGAGCACTCCTATGAACGAACTTCCAGGCCTCAATTTCCACCTCGGCGAAGATATCGACATGCTGCGCGAGTCCGTGCGCAACTGGGCGCAGGCCGAACTCGCTCCGCGCGCCGCGGAGATCGACCGCACCGACCAGTTCCCGATGGACGCCTGGAAGAAGATGGGCGATCTCGGCGTGCTCGGCATCACCGTGGCGGAGGAGTACGG
>NZ_JBFTLX010000045.1:0-34477 GCF_056396665.1 Cupriavidus sp. 05T313
ACATACGCCTCACTGCAGGCTCTCGGTGATCAGGACTTGGCCATCGACGGGCGGATTTGCCTGACCAGCTCTGCTGCCGTTCACAGTCGCAAGCTCGGATTCGACAGTGCCGACGTGATCGCCGTCATTGCTTCGCCGACTTCGGCCGACTTTTACAAGAGCATGACGACCTACGCGGATCACAAGGTATGGCAGGACGTTTACCGGCCGATTACCGCCGCCGGTGCCCTGTATCTGAAACTGACGGTCACCGATGCGGTGCTGGTTGTGTCATTCAAGGAGCTGGAACCATGAAATGTCCAGAATGCGGGGGTGCGGAACTGGTGCAGGACACGCGCGACGTGCTTTTTACGTACAAGGGCGAAACTGTCATCATTTCCGCGGTCTCGGGCGGCTTTTGTCCGGCGTGCGGGGAAATCGTGCTGGATCCGGATCAGGCGGACCGGTACGGCGAAGCGGCGGTGGCGTTCCAAAAGCAGGTCAATGCCGCCATCGTCGATCCCGCCTTCATCGTGGCCGTGCGCAAGAAGCTGAGCCTGGACCAGCGTGAGGCCGCCGAGATATTCGGCGGCGGCGTCAATGCCTTCTCGCGCTACGAAACCGGAAAGACCAAGCCGCCGCTGGCGCTGGTCAAGCTGCTCAAGGTGCTGGAGCGGCACCCGGAGCTGCTGGAAGAGGTGCGCTCGGCGTAGCCGGTGCGCCCTTGGCCGTACTCGTTACAGCGGGAAGTCGTAGTCGATCGACAGCGGCGCGTGATCGCTGAACTTCTCGTCCTTGTAGATCGAGGTGGCTCGCGCGGTCTCGGCGATCTTCGCCGTGGTCAGGTGGTAATCGATGCGCCACCCGACGTTCTTCGCATAGGCCTGGCCTCGGTTGCTCCACCAGGTGTACTGTTCGGGGCGCGGGTCCAGCTTGCGGAACACGTCCACATAGCCATGCACGTCGAAGAGTTCGCCGATCCAGCCGCGCTCTTCCGGCAGGAAACCCGAGTTCTTCAGGTTGCCCTTCCAGTTCTTGATGTCGATTTCCTTGTGCGCGATGTTGACGTCACCGCACAGCACGATCTCGCGGCCGCTGGCCTTGAGTTGCAGCAGGTGGGGCAGGAAGGCTTCCATGAAGCGGAATTTCGCCTGCTGGCGTACTTCTCCGCTGGAGCCCGAGGGCACATAGACCGAGATCACGGCGAGGTGCGGATACTGCACCTCGACATAACGGCCTTCGTTGTCGAACTCGGGGACGCCGAAGCCGGTGATCACGCGCTCCGGCTTGTGCCGCGTGTAAAGGCCGACACCGCTATAGCCTTTTTTTTCCGCATAATGGAAGTAGCCGTGGTAGCCATGTGGCGCCAGAAACGCTTCCGTCATGTCGGCAGCCTGCGCCTTGAGCTCCTGGACGCAGACCATGTCGGCGTCCTGCTTGCCCATCCATTCGAAAAAGCCTTTCTTGGCCGCGGAGCGGATGCCGTTGAGGTTGGCGCTGATAATCCGTAACATCTCGGGAAATTTTGAAATCAGAGAGAAAAGATGACGCAGCAGACGACGCAGCCCGGCGCTGGCGACCTGAGCCAGACCTTCATCCGCTTCGCGCTGGACGCCGGCGTGCTGTCCTTCGGCGAATTCGTGACCAAAGCGGGCCGCAAGTCGCCGTATTTCTTCAACGCGGGCCTGTTCAACCAGGGCGCGATGCTGGGCCAGGTGGCGCAATTCTATGCGAAAACCCTGCTGGCCTCCGGTTTGGAGTTCGACGTGCTGTTCGGGCCAGCCTACAAGGGCATCACGCTGGCGTCCGCCACGGCGGTTGCGCTGTCCGGTCTCGGACGTGATGTCGGCTTCGCCTACAACCGCAAGGAAGCCAAGGACCACGGCGAGGGCGGCACCCTGGTGGGCGCCAAGCTGCAGGGCAAGGTCGTGATCATCGACGATGTGATCTCGGCCGGCACCTCGGTGCGCGAATCGATGGCGATGATCCGCGCCGCGGGTGCGGAGCCCGCCGCCGTGCTGATCGCACTGGACCGCATGGAAAAGAGCGGCACCGCGGACCAGGTGGGGACGCATTCCGCGGTGCAGGATGTGCAGCGCGAATATGGCGTGCCGGTGATCTCGATCGCCAGCCTGACCGACCTGCTGGCCTACCTGGATGCTTCGCAGGATCCCGCGCTGGGCGGCTCGCGCGAGGCAGTGGCTGCCTATCGGCAGCGCTACGGCGTATAGTCTGGAACCTGTTGCAGGTTGCGTGCAAAGGTCTGTCGCAATGCAGCAGATGACGGGAACCGCGCAGGAAGGACGCCGGTCTGACTGATCTAGCTGGCTGGCCAGCCCGGCCGCCGGCAATTCGCCTTGCCGCCCGGCAAGGCGACGCAGCATCTCTCAGGAGGTTAGCTGGCGATGGACATCAAGACGATCCGCGAGCAGGCATTCGCCATGCCGCTCACCAGTCCGGCCTATCCGATGGGGCCATACCGCTTCATCCATCGGGAATTCTTCATCATCTCCTACCGCACCGATCCCGGGCTCCTGCGCGCCGTGGTGCCGGAACCCCTGGAGATCGCCGATGCGGTGGTCAATTACGAATTCATCCGCATGCCGGACTCCACCGGCTTCGGCGACTACACCGAATCGGGCCAGGTGATTCCCGTCACCTACCAGGGCAAGCCCGGCAACTACACCCACGCCATGTACCTCGACGACCTGCCGCCACTGGCGGGCGGGCGCGAGCTATGGGGCTTCCCGAAGAAGCTCGCTTCCCCGCAGCTGGCCGTCCATACGGATACCCTGGTCGGCACGCTTGACTACGGTCCGGTGCGCGTGGCCACCGGCACCATGGGCTACAAGCATCGCGAGCTCGATGCGGCCGCATTGGGGGTGGCGCTGTCCACCACGCCCAACTATCTGCTCAAGGTCATACCCCACGTGGATGGCACCCCGCGCATTTGCGAACTGGTCTGCTACTTCCTCAAGGACGTGGCAATGAAGGGCGCCTGGACCGGGCCGGCGGCACTGTCGCTGTTCCCGCATGCGCTGGCGCCGGTGGCCGGCCTGCCGGTGCTGGAAGTCATTGGCGCCAAGCATTACGTTGCCGACCTCACCCTCGGGCTGGGCGAGGTGGTGTTCGACTATCTGGCCTGAACGGCCTGCATCCACATCGGTCTCCATCGGCTCGACCCATGCGGTCAATCCGGTCAGCCCGATCCACCCGCATCATCCGCAAGGGAGGTACGTCATGAAGCTCCAGGGAAAATCCGCCATCGTTACCGGCGCCGCCAGCGGCATTGGCAAGGCTATCGCTGATTTGCTGGCCAAGGAAGGCGCAGCGGTCGCCATCGCCGACCTGAACCTCGAGGCGGCGCAGAAGGCCGCTGCCGATATCGAGGCAGCAGGCGGGCGCGCTATCGCCGTGGCCATGGACGTGACCAGCGAAGACGCCGTCAACAATGCAACCGACGCGGTCGCCAAGGCGTTTGGCGGCATCGACATCCTCGTTTCCAACGCCGGCATCCAGATCGTCAACCCGATCCAGAACTACGCCTTCTCCGACTGGAAGAAGATGCAGGCCATCCATCTCGACGGCGCCTTTCTCACCACCAAGGCCGCGCTCAAGTACATGTACCAGGACAAGCGCGGCGGCACCGTGATCTACATGGGGTCGGTGCATTCGCACGAGGCCTCGCCGCTGAAATCGGCCTACGTGGCCGCCAAGCACGCGCTGCTGGGCCTGGCGCGTGTGCTTGCCAAGGAAGGCGCGGAGTACAACGTGCGCTCGCACGTGATCTGTCCGGGTTTCGTGCGTACGCCGCTGGTGGACAAGCAGATTCCCGAACAGGCCAAGGAACTCGGCATCAGCGAGGAAGACGTCATCCGCCGCGTCATGCTGGGTGGCACGGTGGACGGCGTATTCACCACCGTGGACGACGTGGCGCAGACCGCGCTGTTCTTGTGTGCGTTCCCGTCGGCGGCTTTGACGGGGCAGTCCTTTATCGTGAGCCACGGCTGGTACATGCAATAAGCGGCAAGGAAACGGCCTTGCGGCGGGATGGCCGGGCGCTGGCGCGCCACGGCACCGCCGCCCGGCCGGCATGGCTGCAGGCAACGTTGTTAAGCAAAGCAATCAAGGAGGGGTCGTGGCAGGCGGACGTCGGCAAAAGCAGGATCAGGCAGTACCAGGAAGGAGCGCGCCGAAGGCGGCCGTGAAGAGCGCAGCGGCAGCCGTTGTGGCGGACCCCGCAGCGCCGGCGATCAAGCGCGAGGCGCGCAAGAGCGAAGCGCTGGACCCGCCGGAGCCAAACCTCCTGCCGCCCGGCGGCTGCGCGCCGCCGGACCCGGAGCCGCAAGGGGACGGCAGCAAGCGGCCGGTTCACCACGAATACACCGTCAGGGCGCTGGTGCTGCAAGGCGGCGGCGCGCTCGGTTCCTATCAGGCGGGGGTGTATCAGGGCCTGGCCGAAGCCGGCATCCAGCCGAACTGGGTGGCAGGCATCTCGATCGGCGCGCTGAACGCCGCGGTGATTGCAGGCAATGCGCCCGAGCGCAGGGTCGAGCAATTGCGCGCCTTCTGGGAGTACATCTGCCGGCAGCCCTGGCTGCCCAGCCTGCTGCCGTATGAGGTCGTTGCCGAGAGCGCCGTGCACTGGCCCGATCCGATGCGCGTCTGGTTCGACGGCATCGAAGCCGCGCGCGCGGTTTTAGAGGGACAGCGTGGCTTCTTCCAGCCACGCCCCTGGCCCAGCCTGCTCGAACGCCAGGCCGGGCCGGGCGCCTCCAGCTACTATGACACCTCGCCGCTCAAGAGCACGCTGGAGCGTTTCGCCGATTTCGACCGCATCAACGAGCAGCATCACGAGATGCGGGTGTCGGTTGGCGCGGTCAACGTGCATACGGGGAACTTTGCCTATTTCGACAACACCCGCCGCAAGCTGCGTGCCGAGCATTTCATGGCCTCGGGTGCCTTGCCACCCGGCTTCCCGGCCGTTGAGATCGATGGCGAGTTCTACTGGGATGGCGGCCTGGTGTCCAACACGCCGTTGTCCGAGGTGCTGACCGCCCAGCCGCGGCGCGATGCGCTGATCTTCCAGGTGGACCTGTGGAGCGCGCGAGGCAAGTTGCCGCACAACCTGCTGGACGTGGCCGAGCGCCAGAAAGACATCCAGTATTCCAGCCGCACGCGCACCATCACCGACTACATGGCCGAGCAGCAGAACTACCGCCGCATGCTGAGCGAAGTGATGGCGCTGGTGCCGCAGGGCCAGCGCGACAACGACTGGTACCGGAAAGCGGCGGGGTACGCGTGCGACGCGAGACGCAATGTGATCCAGCTCATTTATCGCGATAAGACATTCGAGGGGAATGCCAAGGATTACCAGTTTGGACGACTGACGATGAATGAGCACTGGACCAGCGGGCTGGATGATATTCGGGAGACGTTGAAGCATCCGGAATGGCTGGCTATGCCCACGCATGAGAAGCCGTTTGTCACGCACGATATTCATCGGGGGAACGGGCATTCGTGATTGGGCGGGGAGAAGGCTTGACTGCGGTCGCGGTCGCAGTTAAAGCCCCCGCCAACCCTACACCACCTTCAATTTCGCCAACTCCGGCTTGCCCGGCGGATACTCCGGCTTCAACCTGGTGAACACCTCCATCAGGATCTCAGCCACCATCAGGTTCCGATGCGTCTTGGAATCCGCCGGCACGATATACCACGGTGCTTCCGGCGTGCTTGTGGCGGCAATGGCGGCCTCATAGGCGGTCGCATAGCTCTTCCAGTACTGCCGCTCTTCCAGGTCCTTGGGGTCGAACTTCCAATGCTTCTGCGGATCCGCCAGCCGCGCTTCAAGCCGGGATTTCTGCTCGTCCTTGGAAATATGCAGGAAGCACTTGACGATGGTGGTGCCGGTTTCCAGCAGCATCGTCTCGAATGCGCGTAGCTGCTTGTAGCGGCGCTCGCATTCGTCGTCGTCGATCCATTCGTGTACGCGCGTGATCAGCACGTCTTCGTAGTGGCTGCGGTTGAACACGACGATCTCGCCGGCGCGCGGCACCTGGGCGTGGATGCGCCACAGGTAGTCGTGCGCGAGTTCTTCGGCGGTAGGGGCCTTGAAGGCGACCACGCGAATGCCCAGCGGGTCGAAACTGCGAAACACGCCACGCACGGTGCCGTCCTTGCCGCTGGTATCCATGCCTTGCAGCACCACCAGCAGCTTGCGCTTGTGTTCGGCGTAGAAGATGTCTTGCACCGCGTCGAGCTGGGTGCTCAGCTCGGTCAGGCGGGCCTGGTCGGCGATTTTGTCGCCGCTGGAGAACGGCTTGGCGCCACTGTTGAAGTCGGCAAGGCGAAAGTTCTTGCCCGAGGTGATGCGGAAATCGGCGAGCGACATTGGCACTCCATGGTGGGCGCGGCCGTGGCTGGCCGCAAGCCCCTATGGTCAGGCCGGCAGCCGGTCCAGGTCAATGCTGCCTTCGAATACCGTGGTGGCCGGGCCGGTCATTCGCACCGACTCGCCTTCGCCGTCCCAGGCGATGGAGAGGTCGCCGCCATGCGTATGCACCAGCACCGGCGAGTCCAGCAGACCACGGCGGATGCCGGCGACGACCGCCGCGCACGCGCCGGTACCGCAGGCCAGCGTCTCGCCGGCCCCGCGCTCGAACACGCGCAGGCAAATGGCATGACGCTCCAGCACCTGCATGAAGCCCGCGTTGACGCGGTTGGGAAAGCTCGCGTGATGCTCGATGATGGGACCGTCCTGCAGCACGGGGAACGCCTCGGTGTCATCCACCACTTGCACCGCATGCGGATTGCCCATCGAAACCGCGGAGATCCATTCCGTGCGGCCGTTCACTTCCAGCCCGTAGAGCGTATCGCGGCCTTCGGCCCTGGTCGGCAGGCCGTCGGGGCGGAAGGGGACGCGGGCCGGCTCGAGTTCCGGCGCGCCCATGTCGACCGTGACCTGGCCGTCGTCTTGCAGGGTCAGGGTGATGACGCCATTCATCACTTGCACGCGTACCGAGCGCTTGTCGGTCAGGCCCTGGTCCGTGACGAAGCGCACGAAGCAGCGGGCGCCATTGCCGCAGTGCTCCACCTCGCCGCCGTCGGCGTTGAAGATGCGGTAGCGAAAGTCGACGTCGTCGCGGGTGGGCTTCTCGACCACCAGGATCTGGTCGGCGCCTACGCCGAAATGGCGGCTGGCCAACGCGCGCCATTGCCCGGGCGTCAGGTTCAGGGTCTGGTGGATGCCGTCGAGCACGACGAAGTCGTTGCCGGCACCGTGCATCTTGGTGAACTGGAGTTTCATAGTGCGATTGTAGTCGGGCTGTCCGGCGCTTGCCGGCGGCTTATCGAAGGTGGCTCGGGCGGCATATCTGACAGGTGGTGCCCGCGCCGTGCCTGCCTGGTCAGTAGTTTTCGCGCTCGCCGTCCGGGCGGTGCTTGAAGCGCTTGTGCACCCAGTAATACTCGGTCACGCGCGGGCGGATGCAATCTTCGAAGAAGGCGTTCATGCGCCGGGTGTCCGCGGTCACGCTGTCGCCGGGATAGTTTTCCCACGCTGGCAGGATGCGCAGCACATATCCCTTGTAGTCGGGCAGCATCTCGGTATAGATCGGCACGACCTTGGCGCCGGTCAGCCGCGCCAGGCGCGATACCGAAGTCAGCGTGAGGGCTTCCACGCCGAAGAACGGCACGTATTCCGAGTCGCGCTCGCCGAAGTCCATGTCGGCGATCAGTTGCAGGGCTTCGCCTTTGCGCAGGCAGCGGATGATGTCGCGCGCACTGTCGTTGCGGGCAATCATCTTGGCGCCGAAACGGCCGCGCGCATGCTTGAGGAAACCGTCGAACAGTTCGTTCTTCTGCCTGGTGTAGAGCGATGCGCCGGAGCGCCTCACGTGTTCGCGCAGATGGATGGTGAGCCGGATCGCGCCGGCCTCCACGCCTGAGAGATGCAGCGTGACAAGGATGTGGGGCGTACCATCCAGCGCCACGAGATCGGCCTGGTCGTCGATCTGGACCCAGCGGCGCATCTGTTTCTCGCTGCCAGTCCAGAAGATGCCGCGCTCGGCAAAGCTGCGGAAGACATTGCGGAAGGTCTGGCGCGAGAGCGATTCGATCTCGGCCTCGGTCCGCTCGGGGAAGCACAGGCGCAGGTTGGTTTGCACCACGCGGCGGCGGCTGCTGGGGATCAGGTAGAGCAGGCTGCCGAGTCCTTCGCCGAAGCGTGCAACAAGCGGATAGGGAAGCTTGCCCAGCACGGTCAGCAGGCCGATGCCAAGCCAGGTGAAAATGCGGCTCATTTTTGGTCGTCAGAGAGGGATACGGATGCTGTGGGCGGCACTTCCAGTGGATTGCGCGAGGCGTCGCCCGGCGGCGCCCGGGGCGGATCCGCTGGTGGCAACTCCGCGCCACCCGGATGCTTGTAGCGGTTGTAGCCCCACAGGTACTGGGTCGGGCATGCCCTCACCAGCTTTTCGACGGCTTCGTTGATGACGGCGACAGCTTCGGCCGGGTCGGCGGGCAGAAGATGGTTGATGACCTGCATATGGCCGAGATAGCCGACGCCGCGCGGCAGGCGCTCGGCGAAGACCACCGCGATCGGTGCGCCCGTGAGTTGCTGCAGGCGCTGCACCAGCGTCATGGTGTAGGCGGGCTTGCCGAAAAACGGCGCCCAGGCGCCTTCGCCGCCGGTCGGAACCTGGTCCGGCAGGATGCCAATGGCCTCGCCGCGCTTGAGTGCCTTCACCAGCATACGCACCCCGCGCGGCTGCGCGGGCGCCATGGCCAGGTTGGGCCGCGTGCGCATCTTGACGATCCAGTCGCGCAGCCAGGCCTGGTGTGGTGGCTTGTACAGCGCCGTGACCGGATGCCGCAGTGCAAATGCCTGCGGGAGCACTTCGAAGCAGCCCAGGTGAGGCACCAGGATGATCAGCCCGCGCCCCTGCGCCATCAGCCGGTCGAGTTCCGGCCAGAGCCGGTCGGCAAAGCCGTACATGCGCGCCTCGGGATTGCGCCGGCTCCAGAAATAGGGCATTTCCAGGATCATGCGCCCCGTCGAGCGGGCCGCTTCGGCCAGCATCGCCTTGCTGGCATCGGGGTAAGCCTGGCGCAGATTTTCGGCCAGCCGCCTGCCATAGCGTCCTGGCAGGCGTGCCGCCAATAGTCCGAGCACGCCGCCAATGGCGTGCAGCCACCAGAGCGGCAAGCGGGAAATCAGCCAGAACAGGAAGGTCATCGGGTTGCGATAGCGGCCCGGTGGGCCGGGTGGGTAATTAATGTTTTGCCGGGCGGTGCCGTTAGTGGGGCTATCAACAAGCATTCAATGCTGTAACGGGGCCCGCCTTGCGGCGTGCACGGCCTGCGGGCAGGTGCCAAGCCAGCGGTATGCCGCTAACTGGATGGCGCTAGCCGGCGACAGCGCCTGGTATGCAAGCAAGTCCAAGATAACGACACGCTGCAGCACCGCTTGCAGGCGCGTATAATAGCGCGTATCGCCGAGTTAACTGACAACTTGCGGGGCGATACCGTTCTACCGGAACGGCTTGAAAATACCGCTAAAGCGTCGCCGCCCGGGCTGAGAGGTTGGCGCGCAATAGCCAAACCTGGAGAAAAGTTCGTGGCAAACGACTTCCTGTTCACTTCGGAATCTGTCTCCGAAGGCCATCCCGACAAGGTCGCTGACCAGATTTCCGACGCAGTCCTCGATGCCATCCTGGCGCAGGACAAGTACGCGCGCGTGGCAGCTGAAACGCTGTGCAACACCGGGCTGGTAGTCCTCGCCGGGGAAATCACCACGACCGCCAACGTCGATTACATCCAAGTCGCGCGCGACACCATCAAGCGCATTGGCTACGACAACACCGAATACGGCATCGACTACAAGGGCTGCGCCGTGCTGGTTGCTTATGACAAGCAATCGCCCGACATCGCCCAGGGCGTGGACCGCGCCTCCGACGACTAYCTGAACCAGGGCGCSGGCGACCARGGCCTGATGTTCGGCTACGCSTGCGAYGAAACGCCSGASCTGATGCCCTTCCCGATCTACTATTCGCACCGCCTGGTCGAGCGCCAGTCGCAACTGCGCCGCGACGGACGTCTGCCCTGGCTGCGTCCGGACGCCAAGTCGCAAGTGACCGTGCGCTATGTCGACGGTCGTCCGCACAGCGTGGATACCGTGGTGCTGTCGACCCAGCACGCGCCGGATATCAGCCAGGCGCAGATCCGCGAAGCCGTGATCGAGGAAATCATCAAGCCGGTGCTGCCGGCCGAGATGCTCAAGGACACCAAGTACCTGGTCAACCCGACCGGCCGCTTCGTCATCGGCGGCCCGCAAGGCGATTGCGGCCTGACCGGCCGCAAGATCATCGTCGACACCTACGGCGGCGCTTCGCCGCACGGCGGTGGCGCCTTCTCGGGCAAGGATCCGTCGAAGGTTGACCGCTCGGCTGCCTATGCCGCGCGCTATGTCGCCAAGAACGTGGTCGCCGCCGGCCTGGCGCGCCAGTGCCAGGTGCAGGTCAGCTACGCCATCGGCGTGGCCCGCCCGATCAACGTGACGGTGTACACCGAAGGCACCGGCAAGATCTCAGACGAGGCGATCGCCGCGCTGGTGCAGGAGCATTTCGACCTGCGTCCGAAGGGGATCGTGCAGATGCTCGACCTGCTGCGCCCGATCTACGAAAAGACCGCTGCTTACGGCCACTTCGGCCGTGAAGAGCCGGAATTCTCGTGGGAAGCGACCGACAAGGTCGCTGTGCTGCGCGCTGCCGCCGGCCTGTAAGCGCTGCACCCGCCGCACCGGAACGCCGCCCTCGGGCGGCGTTTTTTCGTCTGGCAGGTGCCGCGCGCGGCTTGGGGCGAGCCTTGTCCTGGATCAAGCGGGCCGATGCGGGGCATGGCGGGGCACGGTCGCGAGGGTAGAATCGCGGGATGGCAAAGCGGTGCGGCGAGTGGCGCTTTGTTATCCCGGCGCAGCGTGTGCATGTGCGCACTGAAGCCCGCCGGAGCCCGCATACCGAGGATGCCCCATGTCACCTGATTCGACCCTTACGCCTTCCGCGCCCAGCCCGGCCACCGCGCCAGGGGCAGGCATGCCCGCGCTCAACCTGATCCGGCCTCAGCCCTATACCGAGTGGGCGCCGCAGGTCGATGCCGGCACCAAAGCCGAACTGCGCCGCGAACTGGAGCAGGGCGCGGTGCTGTTCTTCCCCCAGTTGCGCTTTCAGTTCGAGCCGGGCGAGGAACGCTTTCTCGATAGCCGCTGGTCGGACGGCAAATCCAAGAACATCAACCTGCGCGCCAGCGACCAGGCTGTGCGCGGCGCGACTGGCGGCGAGCAGGACCTGAAGGACCTGTACCGCCTGATTCGGCGCTATGCCGAATACAGCGAGAAGCTGGTGCTGAGCCTGTTCCCGGAATATGGCCCGCACATGGTGCGCGCCGGCACCTCATTGCGCCCGAGCGAAATCGCCGGGCGGCCGGTGAGCTGGCGCAAGGACGACACCCGGCTGCATGTGGACTCCTTCCCGTCCAATCCGCTGCTGGGTCAGCGGCTGCTGCGCGTATTCCACAATATCGACCCGCAGGCGCCGCGCGTGTGGCGGGTGGGCGAACCTTTTGGCGACTTCGCGAAGCGCTTTGTGCCGAAGACCAAGGGGATGTGGCCGGGGCAGGCGAAGGTGATGGAGTTGCTGCATATCACCAAGCGCCGGCGTTCGGAGTATGACCATCGCATGCTGCAGTTGCATGATCTTGCCAAGGCCGATCTGGCGTACCAGGCGAGCGTGCCGCAGCAGGAATTCCATTTCCCGCCGGGGTCGACCTGGATTGTGTTCAGCGATCAGGTGCTGCACGCGGCTATGCGGGGGCGGGCCATGATGGAGCAGACTTATTATTTGTCGCCGAAGGCGATCGGGGACCATACGCATTCGCCTGAGGCGGTGTTGTCGCGGATGTTGGGGCGGCCGATGGTGGTGGGTTGAGGCCCATCTTCGAAGTCAAAGGCTTAAAGTCAACGGCGGTTTCACCCCCCTGCGGGGGGCGACCTACTTTCTTGTCTCGCCAAGAAAGTAGGCAAAGAAGGCGCCCCATACGGGATAGGTAAACCTTGACGGCTCGCTTCGCATCGCGGGCCGCACATCCAGTGGCGTGTCTTCCCTCAGCGCAGCAGCAGCCGGATCATCGTTTCGAACCGCTTGCCGTAGGGCGGCTTGAGCAGCCCGGCGCCATTGAGCCGGGACTGGCGGAAGATCGGTTTGAGCTTGGAGAAGGTCTCGAAACCCGCTTCGCCGTGGTACGCGCCCATGCCGCTGGGCCCCACGCCGCCGAAGGGCAGGTCTTCCTGGGCGATATGCAGCAGCGTTTCGTTGATGCTGACGCCGCCGGCCACGGTCTGCGCCATCACCCGGTCGATCGCGCCGGGGTCTTTCTCGAAGAGGTAGAGCGCCAGCGGGCGCGGCCGTGCATTGATGTAATCAATGGCCTCGTCCAGCGTGCGGTAGGCCACCAGCGGCAATACCGGGCCGAAGATCTCTTCCTGCATCACGGTGGCGTCGGCGGGCACGTCAAGCAACAGTACCGGCGCCAGCCGGCGCCGTGCCGGGTCCGATGGTGCCTGGGACAGCGGCACCACGCGCGCGCCCGCGCGTTCGGCGTCGTTGACCAGCCCGTCCAGCCGGGCAAAGTGGCGCGGGCTGATGATGGTGGTGTAGTCGGGGTTGCCGGCCAGGTCCGGGTAGAGGCGGGCGGCGCAGGCGCGTGCCGCCGCGACGAACGGCTCGCGCATCGCTTCCGGCAGCAGCACATAGTCCGGCGCGATGCAGGTCTGGCCCGCGTTAAGCAGCTTGCCCACCAGGATGCGCTCGACCGCGTGTTCCAGGTCGGCGCCCGGGCCGACGATGACCGGCGACTTGCCGCCCAGCTCGAGCGTCACCGGCGTGAGGTTGGCCGCCGCCGCGCGCATGACATGGTGGCCGACCTGGGTCGAACCAGTGAACAGCAGGTGGTCGAAGGGCTGGGCGGAGAAGGCACTCGCCACCTCCGCGTCGCCATTGATCACGGCGACCTCATCGGCGGCGAAGTGTTGCTGCGCCAGGCGCGCGAACAGCGCGGCGAAGCGCGGGGTGTACTCGGAGAGCTTGACCATGGCGCGGTTGCCCGCGGCCAGCGCGCCCGCCAGCGGGCCCACCGTCAGGTAGAGCGGATAGTTCCACGGCACCACGATGCCGATCACGCCCAGCGGCTGCGGCATCAGCCGCGACGTGGCGGGTTTGAACCACAACCCGGTGCGCGCCCGCCGCACCTGCATCCAGCGTTTGCCATGACGCAGCGCATCGTCGATCCCGGCCACGCTGGGAAAGACTTCGAGCAGCGCGGTTTCCTGGTGAGCGCGATTGCCAAAGTCGGCGCTGATGGCCTGCGAGATCTCGTCCCGGTGTTCGGCCACCAGCTTGCGCAGCCGCCGCAGACGGTCGGCACGCACGGCCCAGGCAGGCGACTGGTCCCGCCGCGAGGCGGCGCGCATGGCGTCGAATACGGATGACATCTCGGGCACTTCTCTCATCTCTCGTTCTCCCGGGGCCGCGCGCTGCCCGTGGCGCGCGCGGCGTTTCAATTCCCGCACCATATGTCATGCGGCCGCCACTGGCAATGGAGGCCGGCCACCAGCCTCGTGCTTCAAACAGCCGTATTCATCGCCCTTCCTTTACCCTTTCCAGCGCCCCGGCAAAGCCCTACACTGATTTCGCGGCATGCTCTCGGCGTGCCCGCCAGACCGGGTTGCCCGGCATGCCCGGCCTGCCCCAGCGTCCGGCGCAACCCCGGCAGACTGACCTCCGACCACGCGGGGAGACGGATGGAAACCACCTTTGACTATCTTGTCGTTGGCGGCGGTTCGGCGGGGTGTGCCCTGGCCGGGCGCCTGGCCGACAGCGGCAGCGACAGCGTGGCGCTGCTCGAAACCGGAGGCCACGATCACCATGTGCTGGTGTCGACGCCGGCAGGCTGCGCGGCTTTGCTGCCGCGCGCCGGCAGCCGCAACTATGGCTACCACACCGTGCCGCAGCCGGGGCTGGACGGGCGCCGCGGCTACCAGCCGCGCGGGCGTGGCCTTGGCGGCAGTTCCTCGCTCAACGCCATGATCTACACGCGGGGCACGCCGTCCGACTACGATGGCTGGGCCATGG
This sequence comes from Cupriavidus sp. 05T313, assembly GCF_056396665.1. Lineage (NCBI taxonomy): Bacteria > Pseudomonadati > Pseudomonadota > Betaproteobacteria > Burkholderiales > Burkholderiaceae > Cupriavidus > Cupriavidus sp. 05T313. Next base: position 14,163 of record NZ_JBFTLX010000045.1, read on the forward strand.
CCGGGTGCGATGGCTGGGCCTGGGACGACGTGCTGCCCTATTTCCGCCGCGCGGAATGCAACGAGCGCGTGGCCGGGCGCGACGACGATCCCTTGCACGGCGGCAGCGGTCCGCTCCATGTGTCGGACCTGCGCACGCCCAATCCGTTTGGCCAGCGTTTCATCGAGGCGGCCCAGCAGGCCGGCTACCGCCGCAACGATGATTTCAACGGCGTGGACCAGGAAGGCGCGGGCTGGTACCAGGTGACACAGCACGGCGGCGAGCGCTGGAACGCGGCGCGCGCCTACCTGCACCGCGGCGATGCCGCCGACCGCGCCAGCAATGGCGGCCGCGCCAACCTGCATGTGCTGACGGGCGCGCAAGTGCTGCGCATCGAGTTTGAAGGCCGCCACGCGGTGGGCGTCGTGGTGCGGCTGGATGGCCGCGAGACCGTGCTGCGGGCGCGCCGCGAGGTGATCGTGTCGGCAGGGGCGTTCGGTTCGCCGCAACTGCTGATGGTGTCGGGCGTGGGCCCGGCGGCGCATTTGCGCGAGCTGGGCATTCCCGTGGTGCATGACCTGCCAGGCGTGGGCACCAACCTGCAGGACCATCTCGACGTCATCGTGCACAAGCGCGTGGCGGCATCGGAGCTGTTCGGCGTGTCGGTGGGCGGCGCCTTCCGCATGCTGGCGGAGATCCTGCGATACCGGCGCGAACGCACCGGCATGATGACTTCCAACTTCGCCGAGGCGGGCGCTTTCCTCAAGAGCGATCCCGGACTGGAAGAACCGGACCTGCAGCTACATTTCGTGGTCGGCATGGCCGACGACCATATGCGCCGCCTGCGCTTCGGCCACGGCTATTCCTGCCACGTCTGCGTGCTGCGCCCGAAAAGCCGGGGAGAGGTGCGGCTGGCCTCGCCCGATATCCGCGAGGCGCCGCTGATCGATCCGCGTTTCCTGTCCGCCCCGAGTGACCTCGACGGCCTGGTGGCGGGCGTGCGCATCGTGCGCCGCATCCTTGCGCAGCCGCAACTGGCGGCGTTCGGCGGCAAGGAGTTGTATTCCGCGCACCTGCGCGCGGATGGCAGCGACGACAGCGCGATCCGCGAGATGATCCGCGCGCATGCCGACACCATCTACCATCCCGTCGGCACCTGCCGCATGGGTATGGATGAGAACGCGGTGGTCGACCCGCAACTGCGCGTGCGGGGTGTGGAAGGGCTGCGGGTGGTGGACGCGTCGATCATGCCGACGCTGATCGGCGGCAACACCAATGCGCCGGCCATCATGATCGGCGAGCGCGCGCATGACCTGATCCGGCACGGTCCCCGCGTGGTACTGCGCATGGCGGAGGTGTTGGCGGTGTGAGCCCCGGCCCGGCGCCGGGCCGGACTCGCGCTGGCTCTCGGGCCGGCATTGCGAAGATACTGCGCCGTCAGGCCGCGTTCGCCAGCCGGAAGGTCGACACCGTATCGCGCAGCTTGCCGGCCTGGTCGTCCAGCGATTGCGCCGCGGCGGCGGCTTCTTCCACCAGCGCGGCGTTTTGCTGCGTGACCTCGTCCATCTGGCCGACCGCCTTGTTGACCTGTTCGATGCCGGCGCTCTGCTCGTCGGAGGCCGCGGCAATCTCGGCAATGATGTCGGACACGCGCTTTACTGCATTCTGGACTTCGCCCATGGTCTTGCCGGCGTCCTCGGCCTGTGCCGAGCCGGTGCGCACGGTGTCGACCGAGCTGTCGATCAGGTCCTTGATTTCCTTGGCGGCGCTGGACGAGCGCTGCGCCAGGCTGCGCACTTCGCCCGCCACCACCGCGAAGCCCCGGCCCTGTTCGCCGGCGCGCGCGGCTTCCACCGCGGCATTCAGTGCCAGGATATTGGTCTGGAAGGCGATACCCTCGATCAGGCTGGTGATTTCGGCGATGCGGCTGGAGCTGGTGCTGATCGCGCCCATGGTTTGCACCATCTGCTGAACCGCGGCGCTGCCGTGCTCGGCGACGCTGGCGGCATTGCCGGCCAGGCCGCTGGCCTGGCGCGCATTGTCGGCGTTCTGCCGCACGGTGGTGGTCAGCTCCTCCATGCTCGATGCGGTTTGCTCCAGCGAGGCCGCCTGCTGTTCGGTGCGCGCCGACAAGTCGGTGTTGCCCGCGGCGATCTGGCGTGCCGCCACGCCCACGGATTCGGTCGAATGACGCACTTCGTGCAGCGCCACCGCCACGCGTTCGAGCAAGCGGTTGAAGGCGGCCGCGGTGCGGCCGATTTCATCCATGCGCCCGACCGGCGCGCGGCGCGCGAGGTCAAGGGAGTCGCTGACGTATTCCAGGGTCTGCTCGATCTCGGCCAGGCTGCCATGGATGCGCCGGTAAAGCGTCACCGCCAGGAAACCGGTGCCCAGCACGGCTACGGCGATCAAGACCGAGAACACCATGACTGCAGTGTGGTACTGCTCGCGATTGCTCAGGACGGCGTGCTCGCCCAGTTCCGCGTTGTAGGCGATGTGATCCTCGATCGTCTTGCGCATCGCGGTCGACGCCTCATGCAGTTCACCACTCACGAGCATGGCCTGCGCGGCTGCGTAATCGTTGGCGTGCGATTTCTCCAGCAAGGCGGCGCGTCCGGCGCGGTAGCGCTTGAGGGCGGCCCGGTCAGCCTCGAGCATCTTGCGATCAGTCTCGTCGGAGATATCCGCGCGTTCGTATTTGGCGGCGGTAGTGTCGAAATGCTGGTCCGCACTGGCGAGCGACTGTTCGGCTTCAGTCTTGCCCTTGAGGTCGTCGGTCATGGTATGCCGGTAAAGCGCGATGCGCATGGTGTTGACGTCGTCCTTGAGGCTGACAAGGATGCGCACGCTGTCCAGCGTGTTGTTGTTGAAGTACTCGAAGCGCTGTTCCGACTGGTGGAGTTGCCAGATGCCACCAAGGCCCACCCCGAGCAAGGCGAACAGGGCAAGAGATAAGGAAAGTAGCAGGCGTTGGCTGATGTTCATGTCGGGATGTCGGCGCCCGCCGCGGCAAGGCGCTCCGCTTGATATTTAAAGATGACTATCGGGCACTTATGTATTAAATGTATGCCCTTTATATCAACGGTTTACGGCATCACTGGCCTTGGCTGTAGCGAGGCGGGGAATTAATCCGGGGGGTATGTTGCGAGGCCAGGTGCGCACGGACGAATCGCGCCATGCGCCAGCATGACAGCGTGCGGCCGTGTCAGCTGCCTGGGCGCCTCTGGGCGTTCACGCGCGGCGATGCACCGGCGGCTTCACGCCGGCCATGCGCGCGCCACCACGCCCGCCAGCGCGGCTTCGTCGCCCTCCAGCGTGCCGAACACGCGGCCATGCTGGCGTCCAAGCCGGCTGGCCACGAAGCGCTCGGCATCGTCGGTGTCGGCATGGGCGAGCATCAGCGCCGCCTGCGCGGTCAGCACCAGGCCCTGGGCAAAGCGCCGCGCGCCGGCTTCGAGATGTTCCGGCGCGTCGCGCAGCATCGCCTGCAGCGAGGCGAGTTCGGCGCGCACCGCCGGATGGCCGCCGGCGCGCCGTCCTAGGTCCTGCAATAGCCGCCCCGCGTCCTCGGGATTGCGCTGGAGCGCGCGCAGCACGTCCAGGCACATGATGTTGCCGGAGCCCTCCCAGATCGAGTTGACCGGCGCCTCGCGGTACAGCCGGGCCATCGGGCCTTCCTCCACGTAGCCGTTGCCGCCCCATACCTCCATGGCTTCGCCCGTCACCTCTATGGCGCGCTTGCAGACCCAGAACTTGGCCGCCGGCGTGACGATGCGCTTCCAGGCGGCGGCCAGCGGATCGGCATCGGCCCGCTCGAAAGCATGTGCCAGTTCCATCATGAGCAGGGTGGCGGCCTGGCTTTCCAGCGCCAGGTCGGCCAGCACGTTGCGCATCAGCGGCTGCTCCGCCAGCAGGCGGCCGAACGCCATGCGGTGCCGCGCGTGGTGGATGGCCTGCACCAGCGCCGCGCGGATGATGGCGGCGCTGCCGATCACGCAATCCAGCCGGGTATAGGTGGCCATCTCGATAATGGTCGGGATGCCGCGGCCTTCCTCGCCGATCAGGATGCCGGTGGCCTCGCGGAATTCCACTTCGCTGCTGGCGTTGGAGCGATTGCCCAGTTTGTCCTTGAGACGCTGGATCTGCACCGGGTTCTTGCTGCCGTCGTCGCGAAAGCGCGGCACGAAGAAGCACGACAGCGGCCCGTCCTCCGCGCCCATGCGCGCCACCACCAGGTGGGCATCGCACATCGGCGCGGAGAAAAACCACTTGTGCCCGGTGATCGCGTACTCGGCGCCGCGGCCCTCGCCGCGCACGGCGCGCGCGACGGTGGTGTTGCTGCGCACATCGGAGCCGCCCTGCTTTTCCGTCATGCCCATGCCGATCATCACGGCATGCTTGTCGCGCCAGGGCAGGTCGCGCGGATCGTGCTCGGTGGCAAACAGTTTCGGCCCCAGTTCCGCGAACAGCGCCGCTTCCTTCTGCAGCACCGGGATGCTGGCGAACGTCATGGTGGGCGGGCACAGGGATCCGGATTCGGCCTGCGCCTGCAGGAAATAGCCGGCGGCGCGCGCCACCCACGCGCCCTCCCTGGGCTGCGCGAACGGCAGCGCCTGCAACTGCTGGCTGCGCAGCAGGGCCAGCAAGGCGTGCCATGCCGGCGGAAATTCCACTTCGTCGATGCGCTCGCCGGTGCGGCTGTGCGTATGCAGCTCGGGCGCGTGGCGATTGGCCTCGGCCGCCCACTGYTGGACATCGGGTTTGCCCAGGCGCGCCCCGAAGACATCGAGCGCACTGGCGTGCCAGCCGCCGCCAAGCCGCTCCAGCGCGTCGCGCAAGGCGGGGTCGCCGGTGAACAGGTTGTGGCCGGTGAGGTCCGGGACCTGGTTGAACACGCGGTGGGTGGCAGCTTCAGTCATGAGGTCTCCTGTGCGGTCTTCTGCGAGCGTTGCGCATGGGCATGTCTGATTGCATGGTAGAGCAAGCGGCGCGCTATGTGCGTGGGCTTGCACTGTGTCCGGCCCCCAACACTTTGCGCCGTCATGGCTGGGCTCGCGGGCCGGGCGCTTGCCGTTCGCCGCTTCCCGGCGATACACTGCACGCTCCTTTCTCGACGCTGCTGCGCAGAAGGTACTTTTTGCCCCGGTCCGCCGGAGGCACCCCCGTACCTTGTATTCCCGGCAGCCATGTCTTCCCTTCCCCGTCTTGAAAAAGCCCTGCAGCGCCAGGGCATCCATGTCGAGCGCATCCAGGGTGTCTATCACCTGCGCAACGAACACGCGCAAGCCTCCGTGCTGTTGCCCGCCACGCTTCCCCTGGAAGCGAAAGCCGTACGGCAGTTGCTCGACTTTGCCGCGGTGCGTTCGCCGGACGGCCACCATGGCGTTTGCAAAGCCTGCGCCACGCCGGACTTTCATCCCGGCGGCATCGCGCCGGTCGGATCGATCGTTGCCACCGACGCGGATTTCGTCATTCCCGCCGCGATTGGTACCGACATCAATTGCGGCATGCGCCTGATTACTACAAGCCTGAAGCAAGCCGCCCTGCTGCCGCAGCAGGATGCCCTTGTGAGCAGGCTGACGCGTGCGCTGCTCGATAACGGCCGCGACATGCCGGTGCATAGCGCCGCGTTCCGCGCCCTATTCGACGAGGGACCCGCCGCGTTCATCGATCGCGTGGCGCCGCAAGGCTTGTGGGCGCAGGTCGATCGTGCCCGGCTGGAGGCCGAACTTGCCGCTTGCGTCGGACTGGATGCGTTTGGCGGGAGTGCCCGCTATGCGCCGGATGCGCACGTCGGCAATCGCGAGGTCTTTCGCGATCCCTGTCTCGGCACGCCGGGCGGGGGCAATCATTTTGTCGAACTGCAGGTGGTGGACGAGATCTTCGACAGGCACGCGGCATATCGCGTCGGCCTGGCGCCCGGCGATGTCGTGGCGATGATCCACAGCGGCTCGCGCGATGTCGGCTTCTACGTGGGCCGGCGCTGGATGGACCGGGCGCGCCAGGCCTGGCCCGCAGGCCTGAAGCATCCGACGAGCGGGCTGTACGGCTTGGCGGGCAGCCTGGCGCACGAGTACCTGGTGGCCATGGGTACGGCGGCACGCTATGCCTGGGCCAACCGGGTGGTGCTGGCCGAACTCGTGCGCAAGGAACTGGCCGAGTTGTGCGGCGCGACGGCTTCACGGCTGGTGGTCGACGTGCCGCATAACGTGGTGCTGCGCGAAAACGGCCTCAATATCCACCGCAAGGGCGCGACACCCGCGCATCACGGCGACCTGGCCCTGATCCCCGGTTCCATGGGGGATGCTTCCTATATAGTGAGCGGTTTGGGTCACACCGATTGGCTCTCGTCATGCAGCCACGGAGCCGGCCGCAGTGTCCGGCGCCAGGCTTTGCGCCGCTTGAAAAGCGATCATGCCAACGCCGGGTGGCGCTGCGTCACGCTGCGCGAGGAGCGCAGGGTGGAAGAAGCGCCCGAGGCCTACAAGCCGATCGGTCCGGTGCGGCAGGCACAGGAAGAGGCCGGGCTGATCGAAGCAGTGGCGCGGTTGAAGCCTTGGGTGACCTTCAAGGCTTGAAATCGCGGCGGTGTTCGAATGGTGTTCGAATGGCAGTGCATGCGCACGCTAAGTCATGGTGCGTTGCAGCGTAATGGTGTACATGTTAATGCCTGGGGGCCGCATGGCCCTCAGCCATACCTTGACGCACGACACTCCAGATTGAAACAGGGGTGGTCAAGCTCCGAGCCTTGTGCTTAAATTCACCCCGTTGGATGAAACAGGGGTGCCGTACGGATGGGCCGTGCGGCTGAGAGAGTCCCTTCGAACCCGATCCGGCTAGTACCGGCGTGGGAAGTTTCATGGTTACCGAAAAGCTCCTGCCTTCTCCAAGGCACATGATCCCGGCCCCGGCGCCGCGGCCATGCTCACAGGGCTCCTGGTTTCGTCCATCCCCGCAAGAGAGAGGACGACACCCATGGCCCGCACAAATACCGCCCCCGCCGCATCTTTCGAGTCGCTTGAAACCGATCTCGACAAAAAATTCGCCTATCCGGCATCCAGCAAGACCTACCTGACCGGCAGCCGCCCCGATATCCGCGTGCCGCTGCGCACGATCCTGCAGACGTCCACGCGCACGGACAAGGGCGAGATGTCCAATCCGCCGATTCCCGTGTACGACACCTCGGGCCCGTACAGCGATCCGGACATCCATATCGACCTGAAGGCCGGCCTGCCATCGGTGCGCGGCAAGTGGATCGAAGAGCGAGGCGACACCGAAGTGCTGTCCGGCCTGTCGTCGGAATACGGCCTGGCACGCGCCGCTGATCCGGCCACCGCGCACCTGCGCTTTGCCCAGCTGACCAACCCGCGCCGCGCCAAGGCCGGCGCCAACGTGTCGCAGATGCACTATGCGCGCCGCGGCATCATCACGCCCGAGATGGAATACGTGGCGCTGCGCGAGTCGCTGAACCTGCAAGCGCTGTACGACAAGCCCGAATACAAGGCGCTGCTGCGCCAGCACCCCGGCAATGCGCTGGGTGCCGCGCTGCCGCTGCGCCCGGAAGACATGACGCCGGAATTCGTGCGCAAGGAAATCGCCGCCGGCCGCGCCATCATTCCCGCCAACATCAACCACACCGAACTGGAGCCGATGGCGATCGGGCGCAATTTCCGCGTCAAGATCAACGGCAACCTGGGCAACTCCGCCGTGACGTCGTCGCTGGCCGAGGAAGTGGAAAAGATGGTGTGGTCGATCCGCTGGGGCGCCGACACCATCATGGATCTGTCCACCGGCAAGCACATCCATGAAACCCGCGAGTGGATCCTGCGCAATTCGCCGGTGCCCATCGGCACGGTGCCCATCTACCAGGCGCTGGACAAGACCGGCGGCATCGCCGAGGACCTGACCTGGGAAATGTTCCGCGACACGCTGATCGAGCAGGCCGAGCAGGGCGTGGACTACTTCACCATCCACGCCGGCGTGCTGCTGCGCTATGTGCCGATGACCGCGGACCGCGTCACCGGCATCGTCTCGCGCGGTGGTTCGATCATGGCCAAGTGGTGCCTGGCGCATCACAAGGAAAACTTCCTGTACACGCACTTCGACGAGATCTGCGAAATCATGAAGGCGTACGACGTGTCGTTCAGCCTCGGTGATGGCCTGCGTCCCGGCTGTATCGCCGACTCCAACGACGACGCCCAGTTCGGCGAACTGCGCACGCTCGGCGAGCTGACCGACAAGGCCTGGAAGCACGACGTGCAGGTCATGATCGAAGGCCCGGGCCACGTGCCGCTGCAGCGCATCCAGGCCAACATGGATGAAGAGCTGAAGCACTGCTACGAAGCGCCGTTCTACACGCTCGGACCGCTGGTGACGGACATCGCCCCCGGCTACGACCACATCACCAGCGGCATCGGCGCGGCCAATATCGGCTGGATGGGCACGGCCATGCTGTGCTACGTCACGCCGAAGGAGCACTTGGGCCTGCCGGACAAGGAAGACGTGCGCGAAGGCATCATCACCTACAAGATCGCCGCCCACGCGGCCGACCTTGCCAAGGGCTGGCCGGGCGCGCAGCTGCGCGACAACGCACTGTCCAAGGCGCGCTTCGAGTTCCGCTGGGAAGACCAGTTCAACCTCGGCCTGGACCCGGAACGCGCGCGTTCGTACCACGACGCCACGCTGCCGGCCGAAGGCGCCAAGATCGCGCATTTCTGCTCGATGTGCGGTCCCAAGTTCTGCTCGATGAAGATCACGCAGGAAGTGCGCGACTACGCCGCTTCGCTCAAGCCGGAAGCCGAGAAAGGCATGCAGGAAAAGTCGATCGAGTTCGTCAAGAGCGGCAGCAAGATCTACTCGTAAGGCAATGCAATGGGTGCGGCGCTCGCCAACGTGGGCGCCGCATGCGAAGTTCTGTGCCCTTCCCGATGGACAGGGCACGCCATGACTTAAAGGAGGCCGGCGCGCCGCCGCGCAGTCGCGGCGAGCACCGGCACAACCATCCCCATGACAACGCAGTCGTTTGATGTGGCCGTGCTCGGCGCCGGTCTGGCCGGGCGCCTTTCCGCCTGGCAACTGGTACGTGCCGGCCTGCGCGTGGCGCTGGTCGAACGCGCCGGCCCCGATGGCGCCGGCTCGGCCGCGCATGTGGCGGCGGCGATGCTGGCGCCCCTGGCGGAATCCGCCATCGCCGAGCGCCGCATCGTCGAGCTGGGCACCGCCAGCGTCGACCTGTGGCGCGCCTGGGTGGCCGAATTGCCGGAGCCGGTGTTCTTCCAGGAGGACGGCACGCTGGTGGTCTGGCATACCCGCGACCGCAGCGAGATGTCGCTGTTCACCAGCCGCGTGCGCGCGGTGGCGCCGCCCGAGCTGGTGGCGGAGCGCATGCGCGCGCTCGACGGCAACGGCGTGGCCGCTCTCGAGCCTGCGCTGGCGGGCCGCTTTTCCCAGGGCCTGCTGCTGGCCGGTGAAGGCCAGCTCGACAATCGCGGCACGTTGCGCGCGTTGCTGGCCTGCGCGGTTGGCGGCGGCCTGCATTGCGTGTGGGAAGCCGGCGAAGTCGAGGCCGGCGACCTGCCGGCGCTTGGCATCTGCGCACGCGTGGTGCTGGATTGCCGCGGCCTTGGCGCGCGCGCGGCGTGGCCCGGGCAGCCGGCCGCGCACGGCAGCATGCCGGGTTTGCGCGGGCTGCGCGGCGAAGTGGTGCGCGTGCACGCGCCCGAAGTCAAGCTGCATCGCCCGGTGCGCCTGCTGCATCCGCGCTATCCGATCTATATCGCGCCCAAGCCCAACGATCTGTACGTGATCGGCGCCACTGAACTCGAAAGCGAGGACGATTCGCCGATGAGCGTGCGCTCGGCGCTGGAACTACTGTCGGCGGCGTATTCGCTGCATCCGGCGTTCGGCGAGGCGCGCGTGCTGGAACTCAATGTGCAGCGCCGCCCGACGCGCCCGGACCACCTGCCGGCCATCCGCGTCGACCAGCATGCCCGCATCGTGCGCCTCAACGGCCTGTACCGGCATGGCTTCCTGATCGCGCCGGCAGTCACCGAGGCAGCCTGCCAGGTAGTGCGGGCCCTGCTCGATGACGACCCCGCGGCCTATGCCGTGCCGGCAGCGCTGCGCTGGCCCGGCATGATCGTGGCCGCGCTTGATACCGTTGCCGGCTCGCCGGTGCTGCACTGAACGGAACAGAACAGAACGCCCATGGATATCGTGCTCAACGGCCGTCCGCTGGCTCTTGCCGACAACGCCACCCTGGCCGACGCGGTGGCTGGCGCCGGCATCGCGCCGCCCTTTGCCGCCGCGCTCAACGGCCAGTTCGTGCCGCGCGCCGCGCATGCGGCCACCGCGCTCGCCGCCGGCGACCGCATCGACCTTGTGCAACCCGTGACGGGAGGCTGACCCAACATGACCCTCAATACCGCTGAATCGCGCCGCGACCTGCTCGGCGATCCCTTCGTGCTCTATGGCGAGTCGTTCGCCTCGCGCCTGTTGCTGGGCACCGCGCGCTATCCGTCTCCCGCCACCTTGCAGGCCGCGGTGGAAGTGGCAAAGCCTGCCATGCTGACGGTGGCGCTGCGCCGCCAGGGCGCGGTCGGAGAAGGCGAGGGCGGCCAGGCCTTCTGGCAGATGCTCAGGTCGCTGGACGTGCCGGTACTGCCCAATACCGCCGGCTGCATGGCGCCGCAGGAAGCCATCACCACCGCCATGATGGCGCGCGAGGTGTTCGAGACCGACTGGATCAAGCTCGAGCTGGTTGGCGACGACTACACCCTGCAGCCCGATACGCTCAACCTGCCTGCCGTGGCCGAGACGCTGATCAAGGAAGGCTTCAAGGTGCTGCCGTATTGCACGGAAGACCTGGTGCTGTGCCGCCGGCTGCTTGATGTCGGCTGCCAGGCGCTGATGCCCTGGGCCGCGCCGATCGGCACCGGCAAGGGCGCCGTCAACCCGCACGCCATGCGCCTGCTGCGCGAACGGCTGCCGGATACGCCGCTGATCGTCGATGCCGGCCTTGGCCTGCCATCGCATGCAGCCCAGGTACTGGAGTGGGGCTACGACGGCGTGCTGCTGAACACCGCCGTGGCGCAAGCCGCCTACCCGGTGAACATGGCCCGCGCTTTCGCGCTGGCCGTCGACGCCGGCCGCACCGCCTACCTGGCCGGCCCCATGCCCGAGCGCGACATTGCGCAGGCGAGCACGCCGGTGGTGGGCATGCCGTTCTGGCACGCCGAAGGCGTGGAGGACCGCGCATGACGAGCCACAGTATCCAGGCCGGTGTCGACGCCGCGCTGCACGACACACTGCTGGCGCGCTACGGCGCCACATTCGGCAGCAATGAGAAAGCGTGGCGCGTATGGACGCAGGCCGCCGTGCCCGCCGCGCTCGGCGATGCCGACGTGGTGCTGTTCGACGGCGAAGCCGATGCCGGCACGCTGGCGCGCATCGGCGCCGCCGGCGCCATCGCCATCGAAAGCGACCGCGAGGGCGGGCAATGGAGCGATACCGTGCGCTCGCCGATGGGCACCTGGGTGTTCAACGCCCATGCCGACGGCGACACCGCGCACTCGCCGGCCTTCGTGGCCGTGCTGCTRGCTTGCCTGGCACTGCATTTTCCCGCGCATGACGCACTCTGCCTGGCGCGTGCATGGCAGCCCGGCTCGCAGGAATGGCCGGTGGAATTCGCGCGATTCCCACGCGTGCGCCATGCCGCGCTGGTCGCGCCGGAGTCGCGCGTCGAGCCATTCGCGCCGTGCCCGCCGCTGGGCTTGTATGCGGTGGTGCCGAGTGCCGAGTGGATCGAGCGCCTGGTGCCGCTGGCGGTGCCCACGGTGCAGTTGCGCTTCAAGTCGGACGATGCGCAGGCCGTGCGCAGTGAAATCGAGCGCGCTGCGAACGCCGCGCGTGGCAGCGCGTCGCGCCTGTTTATCAACGACCACTGGCGTGCGGCTATCGACTATCACGCCAGCCACGGCAACGACAGCGCGGCCAGCGGCATCTACGGTATCCACCTCGGCCAGGAAGATCTCGACGAAGCAGACCTCGATGCGCTGCGCGCCTCCGGGCTGCGGCTTGGTGTGTCCACGCACGGCTATGCGGAGATGCTGCGCGTGGCGATGATCGGCCCGAGCTACCTGGCGCTGGGCGCGATTTTCCCGACCACCACCAAGGTGATGCCGACCGCGCCGCAGGGGCTGGGGCGCTTCCATGCGTACGTCAGGCTGATGCGGCCCGTGGTGCCTTCGCTGGTGGGCATCGGAGGCGTCGACGCGGCACGGTTGCCGCAGGTGCTGGCCGCGGGCGTGGGCAGCGCGGCGGTGGTCCGCGCGATTACCGAGGCGGCGGATGTGCCGGCCGCGGTGAGCAACCTGCTGGGAATGTTCCCGGAGGCATGAATGCCTCCGGCCCGTAGGTTGGCCAGGCGGGAACCCGGGCCCGCCACCACTGCCATAACACCCATGCCACCTGCAGACATCCGCCTTGCCACGCCGGCGGACATATCCACTCTCCCCGCCATCGAACGCGCCGCCGCCGCGCTATTCCCTGCGGTTGACCTGCCAGCGGCGCTGCGCGAGCAAGTCACCCCGATCGAAGACTTCCGGCGCGCGCAGCGCGAGTGCCGCCTGTGGGTTGCCATCGCCACCGACGGCACCGTCGCCGGCTTCGCGCTGGCCAGCCTGCATGGACATCACGCCTACCTCGACGAGATGGATGTGCATCCCATCCATGCCCGCCGCGGCTTCGGCCGCGCACTGGTGAACGCCGTAGCCGTTTCTTTCCGTCAGCAGGGCGTGCAATCGCTAGGCCTCACCACGTTCAGCCACCTCCCCTGGAACGCGCCGTTCTATGCGCGCCTCGGCTTTCGCCGGCTCGACGACGCCGGCCTCTGCCCCCGGCTGGCCGCCGTGCTGACGCACGAGGCCATTCTTGGCCTGCGGCAGCGCATTGCCATGCGCCTGGTGCTGCAGGCGCCGCATTGCGTTACGATAGCGCCGTGTCATCCACCCCGGCGAACACCGTGATCTCGCCCCAGTTCATCAGCCGCGTCTGCCTGCGGCGCGACATCGTCGACAGCTTCGAGCGCTATCCCTTCTGCCTGCTGGCGGTGCGCACGCTGGATGCGATAGCGATGCATCCCAAGGTCACCTTCCTGGTCGGCGAGAACGGCTCGGGCAAAACCACGCTGATGGAGGCCATCGCCGTGCTGCGCGTGCTGCTCGATGGTGAGCCGGGCGAAGCGAAAGAGCCGACCTGAATGCTGCGCTGTCCCACTCTGGTCGCTTCCTTGTTGATGCTGCTTGTCACATTCAGTGCAGGGGATGCGCGCTGGATGGACGGCGTTGGTTTTCTTGACCACGCGTTGCAGGGCGGTGTCCTTGTCTGGATATTCCTGTTTTGCCTGCTGGCCTACATTCCGCTGCTGGTGCTGGTCGCCAGCTACGCGCTGCGCGATCTGATGGCGCTCTACCTCTATAGAACCCGGCGCGCAGTCGTCAGCCTGCTCTTGTTTGTCGTGATTCCGTCCATTGCGCTTTACCGCTTCAATGCGTGGTTCGTCCGGGAGATCCTGTAGGGCACAAGAGCGTGCGGTGAACGGCCAGGTCCGCACCATGCGCATCGCGTTGGCGTTACGATTGCGGCCGGCGATGCCGTGGCCGAAGGCCAGGCCGTGGTGGAATTCGCAGAACTCGAACAAGGAAACCCTGTTTTGGAAAGTCCCGCTCAGATTGTCCCGGTTGCGCCGGGCACGCCCGAGAAGCCCTATTTCGGCATCGACGTGCCGCTGATGCGCCATCTCGGCCTGCAACCCGTGCAGATGGAGGCGGGCCTGTGCCGCACGCGCCTGCCGGTCAGCCCGTTCCTGGTCAACAGCCGGGGCGACGTACATGGCGGCACCTTGATGGCGACGCTGGATTTCACGCTCAGCGGCGCGGCGCGCTCGCATGCGCCGCTCGATACCGGCGTGATCACCATCGATATGTCCACGCACTTCCTGGCCGCCGCGCGCGGTGAACTGCACCTGGAAGCGCGCTGCATGCGGCGCGGCGCGCGCATCGCTTTTTGCGAAGGCGAAGTGAAGAATGCCGCCGGCGAGGTGGTGTGCGTGGCGCGCGCGGCGTTCAAGCTGGTGCCGCTGAGCAGCGGCGGCGACTGACGCTTCAGGCGTTGCCGCTGGCCGGACGATAGACTTGGGCGAAGCGCGCCTGCTGGACGATGCCGTAGTCGTTCGGGGCGTACTGCATCAGCCAGTCGCCGGCCGCGCCATGCAGTACGTCGCCGCCGGTGGAGCGGGCAATGCTGAAGGCTTCGTTCATGCGTTTGGCGAGCACGACGCCCGGGATGTTCCGGTAGGCGCCGTCCTGGCCGTGCGTGCCGGTTTGCAGCGGTTCGTACTTCGGGTCGAAACGCTCGCGCGATACGACCCAGCGGTCGCCGGTGGAGCCGGTGATGATGGCGTCGCCGGGCTGGTAGCGGTTGGGGCCTTCGAGGCTGATGAGTTCGCCGGGTTCCTTGGCGAAGGCTACCTGGACGACTTCATGCTTTTGGTAGGGGGCGGCGGCGGGGTCGGTGCGCAGGTCGATGTGGGTCAGGGTGGGCATGGTGCGATAAGGGCCTGAAAGCTCAAAGTCAAAGTCAAAGTCAAAGGCAGTTTCACTCCCCTGCGGGGAGCGACCTGCTTTCTTGGCTTGCCAAGAAAGTAGGCAAAGAAGGCGCCCCATACGGCCTCTAACGCCGTCACGGCTCGCTTCGCTTCGCATTGGGGGGGCTGCTCGTGTTTCACCCCAGTACCCGCGGCGCAAAGCCGTGGTTCAGCGGCCCGTTGCCCGCCCCAAGCTCAAAGTCGGCGCCCGCCACGATCGCATCGGCCACAAAATCCAGCGCCACTTCCACCGCATCTTCCAGCGTATCGCCGCGCGCGAGTTGCGCCGCGATGGCCGCCGCCAGCGTGCAGCCGGTGCCATGCAGGTTGCGGGTTTCAACGCGTGGATGGGAGAACACGCGCACGGTGCCGTCGGCGCCCAGCAGCAGGTCGTCCAGGCCGGCATCTTCCGGCTCCAGGTGCCCGCCCTTGAGCAGCACCGCCGGGCAGCCCAGCGCGGCCAGGTCGCGTGCCGCCTGCTCCATTTCGTCACGCCGGGTGATCTTGCGGCCCAGCAGATAGGACGCTTCCGGCAGGTTGGGCGTGACCAGCGCGGCGCGCGGGAACAGCAGGCTGACCATGGCCCGGGTGGTGGCGTCGTCCGCCAGCGTGGCGCCGGAGGTGGAGATCATCACGGGGTCCACCACCAGCCGGCGGATGCCGTGGCGGTCCACCGCGGCGGCTACCGCTTCGACGATGGCCGCCGTGCCCAGCATGCCGGTCTTGGCCGCATCCACCCCGATATCGCTGGCCACCGCGTCGATCTGCGCCGCCACCATGTCGGCCGGGATGGCGTGCACGCCGGTCACGCCCAGGGTGTTCTGGGCGGTGATGGCGGTGATCGCGCTCATGCCGAAGCAGCCCAGCGCGGCAAAGGTCTTGAGATCGGCCTGGATGCCGGCGCCGCCGCCCGAGTCGGAGCCGGCGATGGTCAGGGTGCGCGGGGGGCGGTGTGTCGTCTGGGTCATGTATCGGACGGGCGGCAAATAAAAAACGTGTTGGCGGCAATGCGCGGCGCCTTTTGGCAGGCTACAATACCGCCACTCCGAGGAGCGTTGCAACGAATGGGCCCCATTGTGCCATTCGCCAGGCTCGGACTGTCTTCAACGGCGCTCGCTGATCCGTGGCACATACACGGAGGCGAGTCGACCTATCCGCCCGTTATGCAAAGTGGCTTTTTCCGCCACGGCATGGCGCGGCCGTATCCCCCGCACTTGTCCTTCGTCGCCACTCTTCATCGGAGTGAAACATGAACGCAGTGACTGACCTCAAGAACGACTACCTGGTGGCCGACATCAACCTCGCAGGCTGGGGCCGCAAGGAAATCGCCATCGCCGAGACCGAGATGCCCGGCCTGATGGCCATCCGCGACGAGTTCGCCGCCGCCCAGCCCCTGAAGGGCGCGCGCATCGCCGGCTCGCTGCACATGACCATCCAGACCGCCGTGCTGATCGAGACGCTGGCCGCGCTCGGCGCCGACGTGCGCTGGGCTTCGTGCAACATCTTCTCGACCCAGGACCATGCTGCCGCGGCCATCGCCGCCTCGGGCACGCCGGTGTTCGCCTTCAAGGGCGAATCGCTGAAGGAATACTGGGACTTCACCCATCGCATCTTCGACTGGGCGGATGGCGGCACCCCCAACATGATCCTSGACGACGGCGGCGACGCCACGCTGCTGCTGCACCTGGGCGCCCGCGCCGAGAAGGACGCATCGCTGATCGCCAAGCCGGGCAGCGAGGAAGAGACCTTCCTGTTCGCCGCGATCAAGGAAAAGCTGGCCAAGGACCCGTCCTGGTACAGCCGTAATCTGGACGCCATCAAGGGCGTGACCGAGGAAACCACCACGGGCGTGCACCGCCTGTACCAGATGGCGCAAAAGGGCGAGCTCAAGTTCCCCGCCATCAACGTCAACGACTCGGTSACCAAGWSCAAGTTCGACAACCTGTAYGGCTGCCGYGAATCGCTGGTGGACGGCATCAAGCGCGCCACCGACGTGATGATCGCCGGCAAGGTTGCGCTGGTGGCCGGCTACGGCGACGTGGGCAAGGGCAGCGCGCAGGCACTGCGCGCCCTGTCGGCCCAGGTGTGGGTGACCGAAGTCGACCCGATCTGCGCGCTGCAGGCCGCGATGGAAGGCTACCGCGTGGTGACCATGGAATACGCTGCCGACAAGGCCGACATCTTCGTCACCTGCACCGGCAACTACCACGTCATYACSCAYGACCACATGGCCAAGATGAAGGACCAGGCCATCGTCTGCAACATCGGYCACTTCGACAACGAGATCGACATCGCCTCGCTGGAAAAGTACGAGTGGGACGAGATCAAGCCGCAGGTCGACCATGTGGTCTTCCCCGCGGTTGGCGACCAGCCGGGCAAGAAGCTGATCATCCTGGCCAAGGGCCGCCTGGTGAACCTGGGCTGCGGCACGGGCCACCCGTCGTACGTGATGAGCAGCTCGTTCGCCAACCAGACCATCGCCCAGATCGAACTGTGGCAGGAACGCGATAGCGGCAAGTACCCGGTCGGCGTCTACACGCTGCCCAAGCATCTGGACGAGAAGGTCGCGCGCCTGCAGCTGAAGAAGCTCAACGCGCAACTGTCCGAGCTGACCGAGCAGCAGGCAGCCTATATCGGCGTGAAGAAGGAAGGCCCGTACAAGGCCGATCACTACCGCTATTGATCCGCTGATCAGCAGATCGGCTTTTGATCTGTCTCTGACCGATCCCCGGATCGTCAACCCGCGGCGTGCCCACGCCGCGGGCGTGCTGCCCCGAATCCGTTTCACCCAAGCGAAGGAGTCGTCATGAGACTGTTGGCCGTCTGGATCATCAATGCCGCCGCGCTGTTCCTGGTGGGTAGCCTGATCGATGGGATTCATCTTGGCGGCTTCGGCTCGGCCATGATTGCCGCCCTGGTGCTCGGCCTGGTGAATACCTTGATCCGCCCGATCCTGGTGATCCTCACCTTGCCGGTGACGCTGCTGACGCTTGGCCTGTTTATCTTCGTGATCAACGCGCTGCTGTTCCTGTTCGTGGGCAAGCTGCTGGCCGGTTTCGTGGTCACCGGCTTTGGCGCGGCCTTGCTAGGCTCGATCCTCTACAGCGTGATCTCCTGGGCGCTATCCAGCCTGCTGCTGGGCGAGCGCCGCAGCGCCTGACGCCTGCTGGCGTCCCATGCCAATTTTTCAGCGCGCCGCGCCATAGGCGGCGCGCCACCATCATGCAAGACCGCTACTTCAGCTTCGAATTCTTCCCGCCCAAGACGGCGGAGGGCGCCGAGAAGCTGCGCAACACGCGTGCGCAACTCGCTCCGCTGCATCCCAAGTTCATCTCGGTGACGTTCGGCGCCGGCGGCACCACCCAGCAGGGCACGCTGGATGCCGTGCTGGAAATCCAGCGCGAAGGCATCGAGGCCGCGCCGCACCTGTCGTGCGTGGGTTCCTCGCGCGAGAGCATCCGCGATATCCTCAAGACCTATCGCGATGGCGGCATCCGCCATATCGTGGCGCTGCGCGGCGACATGCCATCGGGCATGGGCGAGATCGGCGAGTTCCGCTTTGCCAATGAGCTGGTGGAATTCATCCGCGCCGAGACCGGCGACTGGTTCAATATCGAAGTGGCGGCCTATCCCGAGTACCACCCGCAGGCCAAGTCGCCGCGCCACGATCTCGAGAATTTCGTGCGCAAGGTCAAGGCCGGCGCCGACTCCGCCATCACCCAGTACTTCTTCAACGCCGACGCGTACTTCCGCTTCGTCGACGACGTGCGCGCCATGGGCGTGGAAGTGCCGATCGTGCCGGGCATCATGCCGATCACCAATTCCTCGCAGCTGATGCGCTTCTCCGAGATGTGCGGCGCCGAAGTGCCGCGCTGGGTGGCCAAGCGGCTGGAAGGCTTTGGCGACGATCGCGAATCGATCCGCGCCTTTGGCCTGGACGTGGTCACCGCGCTGTGCGAGCGTTTGCTGGCGGCCGGCGTACCGGGGCTGCATTTCTATACGCTCAACACGGCCAGCGCGACCAAGGCGATCTGGCAGCGCCTGAAGCTCTAAGGCATCTCTCAGCGCCAGACGCGATGCCACGCCGCCCCGATCCCTTCATCGACCATCTGCTCGAACTGATGGGGCCGCTGGCGGCGCGCATCGGGCCGATCACCTCGCGCCGCATGTTCGGCGGCCATGCCTTGTACTACGACGGCCTGGTGTTCGCGCTGGTCCTGGGCGGGCGCTGCTTCCTGAAAGTCGACGACAAGACGCGGGCGCGTTTCAAGGCCGAGGGCGGCGAGCCGTTCCGCTACAACCGTGCCGGGCGCGAGATCGCCATGCTTCACTACCTGAGCGCGCCGCCGGCCTGCCTGGAGTCGGCCGAGGCCATGACGGCCTGGGCGCGCCTGTCGGTGGAATCCACGCTGCGGCTGGCCAACCAGGCTGGCTGAACGGCGGACCGGAACCCGTTCCGGCACCCGGCCGCGCGGTGGCATACTTTGGCTCATGGTCACCGCCGTCACCGCTACGTTTCGTTTCTACGAGGAACTGAACGACTTCCTGCCGCGTGCGCAGCGCGGACTGGACTGCGTTTGCGCCTGCGCGCGCGCCGCCACCGTCAAGCACATGATCGAGGCGCTGGGGGTACCGCACACCGAGGTCGAGCTGATCCTGGTGAACGGCGAGTCATGTGGATTCGAGCGCCCGCTGCAGGATGGCGACCGCGTGTCCGTTTATCCCAAGTTCGAAGCCTTCGACGTCACACCGTTGCTGCGCGTGCGCGACGAGCCACTACGCACCACGCGCTTCGTTGCCGACGCCCATCTGGGCGGGCTGGCCCACCTGCTGCGGCTGACCGGCTTCGACACCCTCTACGACAACCATTTCGCCGATAGCGAGATCGAGGCCATCGCCATGCGCGAGGGACGCATCGTGCTCACGCGTGACCGCGAACTGCTCAAGCGCCGCGGCGTCACCCACGGCTGCTATGTGCGCGCCATCAAGGCCACGCCGCAGTTGCGCGAGATCTTCGCGCGACTGGACCTGGCCCGCAGCGCGCGGCCGTTCTCGCTGTGCCTGGATTGCAATGTGCCGCTGCGGCCGATCGGCAAGGCCGAGGTGGATGGCCGCGTGCCGGCGGGCGTGTTTGCGCGGCAGGAGCGGTTTGTGACTTGCGGGTGCTGTCAGAGGGTGTTTTGGGAGGGGTCGCATTGGCGGCATATGAGGGATTTGGTGGATGAGTTGGTGCCTGCGGGGCGGATTTAGTTGGTGGCTTGTTTGTTTGAGGCGATGGCCTTTGGACCCGAGAGCCTTACAACATCCCTCTGCTGGGGTGGTCGCAGTTTCTTTGATCGGCGATGGTTATTGCACCCAAGTGCGTACGACATCCCCCTGCGGGGGACGCCGGTCACTCTTYTTTGCTTCGGCAAAGAAGACTAACGAGAAGAAAGCCGACCCTGCCGGGGGCAGAGCAATCGCGGGTGCGCAGGGTGCTGGTTTCGTCGTATGGGCAGCGGTTCTGCTGGTATCTGCCGTTACCGGCTTGCAGGGCAGCGCAATGGCGTGCCCCATGGGTTTCGTGGTGCGGCCCCTGACCTCGTGTGCAGTGCCCATTCCCACATCTGCCGTTCGCGGTGCGAGGGGCTGCGCCGTTTCGGGTGTGGCTGGTTTCGTGGTTTTGTCTCGGAGAGCAGGCGCGGTGATGTTC
>NZ_JBFTLX010000046.1:0-34394 GCF_056396665.1 Cupriavidus sp. 05T313
CAGCCGCCGCGCCGGCGCCGGCGCCCGCGCCCGCAGCGGGCGGCGGGTTGAAGGTGACGCTGATCAAGGTATCGCCGTCCGACCAGGCGCTGTTACGCGAAGAGCTCGCCAACCTGGGCGAGATCACGGGCCAGCAGGAAGTGGGCGGCGATCTCACCGTCTGGCTGCAGAGCCAGTGCAGCGCCGACGACATCATCGCCGTGTGCTGCTTCGTCGTCGACGGCGACCAGATCGTGGTGGAAGCGGCAGACGCGCCGGCTGCCCCGGTAGCAGCGGCAGCAGCACCGGCACCGGCTCCCGCTCCGGTTCCGGCTCCCGCAGCCGCCGCACCGGCGGCCGCCTCGGCACCGGCTCCCGCAAAGGAAAAGGCCAAGGCGCAGCCCGCTGCCGCGGCTCACGCACAGGAGTCCGGCTCCATCCGTGTGCCGACCGAAAAGGTCGACCAGATCATCAACCTGGTGGGCGAGCTGGTCATCACGCAATCGATGCTGGCGCAGACGGCCTCGGCGCTCGATCCGGTGCTGTTCGACCGGCTGTTCTCCGGCATGGGTCAGCTTGAGCGCAATGCGCGCGACCTGCAGGAAGCCGTGATGTCGATCCGCATGATGCCGATGGACTACGTGTTCTCGCGCTTCCCGCGCCTGGTGCGCGACCTGGCCGGCAAGCTGGGCAAGCAGATCGACCTGGTCACCTTCGGCAAGGCCACCGAGCTCGACAAGAGCCTGATCGAACGCATCATCGATCCGCTCACCCACCTGGTGCGCAACAGCCTGGACCACGGCATCGAGACACCGGACTTGCGCGTTGCCGCGGGCAAGGAACCCACCGGGCAACTGATCCTGTCGGCGCAGCACCATGGCGGCAACATCGTCATTGAAGTGAGCGACGACGGCGGCGGCTTGCGCCGCGACAAGATCCTCGCCAAGGCGCTGCAGAACGGCCTGCCGGTGTCGGAGAACATCAGCGACGAGGAAGTCTGGCAGTTGATCTTCGCGCCGGGCTTCTCCACCGCCGAAGCGGTGACCGACCTGTCCGGCCGTGGCGTGGGCATGGACGTGGTCAAGCGGAACATCCAGGAAATGGGTGGCCACGTCGAGGTCACGTCGCGCCCCGGCCAGGGCACCACCACCCGCATCGTGCTGCCGCTGACGCTTGCGATCCTGGACGGCATGTCCGTCAAGGTGGGCGCGGAAACCTTCATCCTGCCGCTGAACTGCGTGATGGAGTCGCTGCAGCCCAAGCCGGAAGACGTGCACACGGCTGCCAACAACGACCGCGTCATGCACGTGCGCGGCGAGTACCTGCCGTTGCTGGAACTGCATCGCGTGTTCAACGTGGCCGATGCCGTGCATGAGCCCACCCAGGGCATCGCCGTGATCCTGCAGGCCGAAGGCAAGCGCTTCGCGATGCTGGTGGACCAGCTGATCGGCCAGCACCAGGTCGTGCTGAAGAATCTCGAAACCAACTACCGCAAGGTGCCTTGCATTTCCGCCGCCACCATCCTCGGCGACGGCAGCGTGGCACTGATCGTGGACGTCGGTGCGCTGCAGCGCACCGGTGTGCGCCGCCAAGACCCGGCGCTTGCTTAACGCTCAGGAGAWCAAGACATCATGGCCGGCATCGGACACATCGATACCCCGGGGAGCGAAGCCTCCGGGCAGGAATTCCTGGTTTTCACGCTGGGGAGCGAAGAATATGGCATCGACATTCTCAAGGTACAGGAGMTSCGCGGCTACGACGCGGTGACCCGCCTGGCGAACGCGCCTGACTTCATCAAGGGCGTGACCAATCTGCGCGGCGTGATCGTGCCGATCGTCGACCTGCGCCTGAAGTTCCGGCTCGGCAACGTGCGCTATGACCACCAGACCGTGGTCATCATCCTCAATATCGCCGGACGTGTCGTCGGCATCGTGGTGGATGGCGTTTCGGATGTGCTGACCCTGACCGGCGAAGCCATCAAGCCCGCACCGGAGTTCGGCGTTTCGGTCTCGAACGAGCACCTGACCGGCCTCGGTACCGTCGACGGCCGCATGCTGATCCTGATCGACATCGAAAAACTGATGACCAGCCCGGAAATGGAACTGGTGGAAGCCGAGTTCGCCTGATCCCGCATTCCGGTACGCGCAAGCACGCAAAAGCGCGCCTTAGCAAGACCACGGCCAACCGCCCTCGCAACACATGACGCAGCCTCGACCAACCGCCTTTGCCGCCGGCCCGCAATCGGCGCAGCCCGCTTCCATGCGGCGCGACGAGCCGCGTGACTTCCTGCTGACCGAGCGCGACTTCGAGAAGATCCGCGCCATGATCCATCGCCGCGCGGGTATCTCGCTCGGCGCCCACAAGCGGGAGATGGTGTACAGCCGGCTGGCCCGGCGCCTGCGCACGCTGCAGCTCGTCGACTTCGGCACCTACCTGGCCATGCTCGATGCCGATGATGGCTCCGACGAGTGGGAGTTCTTTACCAACGCGCTCACCACCAACCTGACATCGTTCTTCCGCGAGGCGCATCATTTCCCCTTGCTGGCGGAGCATGCGAAGAAGATCGGGCGGCCGTACTCCGTATGGTGCTCGGCCGCGTCGACCGGCGAGGAGCCATACTCCATCGCCATCACGCTGGCCGAAGCGCTGGGCGAGCGTGCCGCCACCGTGCTCGCCACGGACATCGATACGCAGGTACTGGCCAAGGCCCGTTCCGGGGTCTATACCACCGAGCAGGTGAACAAGCTCTCGCAGGAAAGGCTCAAACGCTTCTTCCTCAAGGGCACCGGCCAGCGCGCCGGCGCGGTCAAGGTCAAGCCGGACCTGGCAAGCACCATCAGTTTCGAGCCGCTCAACCTGCTGGCGCCGGACTGGGGGATTCGCGAGAAGTTCGACGCGATCTTTTGCCGCAACGTGATGATCTATTTCGACAAGCCCACCCAGGGCAAGATCCTGGAGCGCTTCGTGCCGCTGCTCAAGCCGCACGGGCTGCTGTTCGCGGGCCACTCGGAGAATTTCTCCTACGTGACGCGCGCGTTCCAGCTGCGCGGGCAGACCGTGTATGAACTGGCGCCGCCTTCGGCCCGGCTGGGAGGTTCGTGATGCGCACCCCGCAGTTGCCTGAAGCGATCGCCACCCGCAGCTATTTCGACCGCGAGTTCGGCAAGCAGGCCATCAAGCTGTTGCCGAACGAGTATTACGTGACGCGCGAGGACGTGGTGCTTACCACCGTGCTGGGTTCGTGCGTGGCTGCCTGCATCCGCGACGAGAAGGCCGGGGTGGGGGGCATGAACCACTTCATGCTGCCGGACGACGACGGCGCGGGTGCGGACCGGCTGCTCTCCGCATCGATGCGCTACGGCTCCTACGCCCTGGAAGTGCTGATCAACGAATTGCTGAAGATGGGCGCGCGCCGCGAGCGGCTCGAAGCCAAGGTATTCGGCGGTGGCGCGGTGCTGGCCAATATGACCACGCTGAATATCGGCGATCGCAACGCCGAGTTCGTGCTCAGGTACCTGAAGGCCGAAGAGATACGCGTGGCCGCCCAGGACCTGCGCGGCCCGCATGCGCGCCGCGTCAGCTATTTCCCGCTTACCGGGCTGGCGTTGGTGCGCCGGCTCACACGCCAGGATGACCAGGTGGTGGTCGAGCGCAACGAACGCGCCCTGGCGCGCGCCATTGCCAGCTCCGGCACCGCGCCCGAGAAGGGCGGCGCGGAACTGTTTCCACGGCGCACGCCATCGGCTGCCGTCTCCTGAACCGACAAGGATTTTTTCAAGACATGACCGCGGCCAAGATCAAGGTATTGTGCGTGGACGATTCCGCGCTGATACGCAGCCTGATGACGGAGATCATCAACAGCCAGAGCGATATGGAGGTGGTGGGAACCGCCCCCAATCCGCTTGTGGCTCGCGACCTGATCAAGCGACTGAACCCGGATGTGCTCACGCTTGACGTGGAAATGCCGCGCATGGATGGKCTGGATTTCCTGGAGCGGCTGATGCGGCTGCGGCCAATGCCGGTGCTGATGGTATCGTCGCTGACCGAGCGCGGTTCGGAAATCACGATGCGCGCGCTGGAGCTGGGTGCGGTGGATTTCGTCACCAAGCCAAAGCTCGGTATCCGCGACGGCCTGATGGACTACACCGACACCATCGCCGACAAGATTCGCGCGGCTTCGCGCGCGCGCATCCGCAGCGCCGCGCCGGCCAGCGCGGAGGCGGCAGTGCCTGCGGCCCCGATGCTGCGCAGCCCGTTGCTGTCCACGGAAAAGCTGATCATCGTCGGCGCATCCACCGGCGGCACCGAGGCCATCAAGGAATTCCTGATGCCGATGCCGCCGGATTGTCCGGCGGTGCTGATCGTCCAGCACATGCCGGCCGGCTTTACGCGCTCGTTCGCGCAGCGCCTGGACGGCCTGTGCCGGATCACGGTCAAGGAAGCGGAGCACGGCGAACGCGTGCTGCCCGGCTACGCTTATATCGCGCCGGGAGACTCGCACCTGCTGCTCGCGCGCAGCGGGGCCAACTATGTGGCCCACCTGTCGCAGGAGCCGGCGGTCAACCGCCACCGGCCGTCGGTGGAGGTGCTGTTCGACTCCGCGGCCAAACATGCCGGCAAGAATGCCATCGGCGTGATGCTGACCGGCATGGGCAAGGACGGGGCGCAAGGCATGCTGCGCATGCGCGAGGCCGGCGCCTACAACCTGGCGCAGGACGAAAGCAGTTGCATCGTATTCGGCATGCCCAAGGAGGCGATTGCCGCCGGCGGGGTGCATGAGGTAGTACCGCTGCACGCGATGAGCCAGCGCGTGATGGCGCGCCTGGCCACCTTCGGGACGCGCGCGCAGCGGGTTTGACGGGGCACAAGCGCTTGCCCGGCCGCATACCGGTGGGGCAGGCGCAGGTATTGAAGCAACTTTCCACAACTGTATTGGAGCCGTTAGAGTGGACAAGAACATGAAGATCCTGGTGGTCGATGACTTCCCCACCATGCGTCGCATCATCCGCAACCTGCTTAAGGAACTGGGCTTTGCCAACGTCGAGGAAGCCGAAGACGGCGCCGCCGGCCTGGAGAAGGTCAAGGACGGCAGCTTCCAGTTCGTCATTTCCGACTGGAACATGCCGAACATGGATGGCCTGAGCATGCTGCAGGCGATCCGCGCCGAAGGGCCGCTGGCCAAGCTGCCGGTGCTGATGGTGACGGCCGAGGCCAAGAAGGAAAACATCATCGCCGCGGCGCAAGCCGGCGCGAACGGCTATGTGGTCAAGCCGTTCACGGCAGCGACGCTCGACGAGAAAATCACCAAGATTTTCGAGAAACTGGCGAAGGAAGGGGCATAAGGTGGGCGATATGTCGACGACTCCGACTCTCAGCAACGAATCTGCCGAGCAGCTGTTCCAGCGCATTGGCGCCCTGACACGGATGCTGCGCGACAATATGCGCGAATTGGGGCTCGACAAGGAAATCGAGCGTGCCGCCCAGGCCATCCCCGATGCGCGCGACCGGCTCAGCTATATCGCCTCCATGACCGAGCAGGCTGCCGAGCGCACGCTGACCGCGGTGGAGCTGGCGCAGCCGATCCAGGCCGGCATGGAGAAGCAGGCCGAGGCGCTGGACAAGCGTTGGGAAGCCTGGTTCGACAAGCCGGTGGAGCTGGGCGACGCGCGCGAGCTGGTGCTCGATACCCGTGCCTTCCTGACGGACGTGCCGCAGCAGGCCCGCGCCACCGGCAGCCACCTGCTCGACATCATGATGGCGCAGGACTTCCAGGACCTGACCGGCCAGGTCATCAAGAAGATGATGGACATGATCCATTCCCTGGAGCAGGAATTGCTGCAGGTGCTGATTGATAACGTGCCGGCCGATCGTCGGGTGGAGGCGCCGGCTACGCTGATGAACGGGCCGCAGGTCAACCCGGAAGGCAAGGCCGATGTGGTCTCCGACCAGTCGCAGGTGGACGACCTCCTGGCCAGCCTGGGGTTCTGACCGTCCTGGCCAGGCAGCGGTGGCGCCCTTGCCGCGGCGCCGCGGCGGCCTGGCCGGATTTGCCGGCGCATTGCCGGTAAAGCCTCCGCCGCCATGGCGGAGGGTAGCGCGCCGCATCCGCCCGCGCCGCGCCTGGGGCGACGCCATCCTGCAAACAGCGCCAGAATCCCCGCCCTATTCCCCCTAATGCCCGCCGCTTCCCGCTCCGATAATCGTCCCTGACGAACGGCCGCATGCCGCTTCGTAACGGAGCGGCCATGTCCGAAGAAAGCGATCTCGAGAAAACCGAACCTGCCTCATCGCGGCGCCTGGAAAAGGCGCGCGAGGAGGGGCAGGTCGTGCGTTCGCGGGAACTCGCCACGCTGATCATGCTGATGAGCGGTGTGGCGGGCCTGTCGATGCTGGGCGGCACGCTCGCCAGCAAGCTCGACGCTGTATTGCACGCCGGCCTGGCCTTCGAGCCGGCCGTTGCCTTCGATACGTCGCGCATGATGTCGCACTTTGCCGTGACGGTCTGGGAGGGCCTGCTGGCCTTCCTGCCCCTGCTGCTCCTTTTTGGCGTGGCGGCGCTGGCCGGCCCCATGCTGCTGGGCGGCTGGCTGTTCTCCGCCAAGTCTTTCGCCCCCGACTTTTCCCGGCTCTCGCCGCTCAAGGGGCTGGGCCGGCTGTTCTCCTCGCAATCGCTGGTGGAACTGGCCAAGGCCATCGCCAAGGCATTGCTGGTTGGCAGCGTGGCCGGCTGGGTGCTGTGGCGGCGGCTGCCCGAGGCTGTCGCGCTGATGAGCGCACCGATCCACGAGGCGCTGCTGCACATGCTGGAGATGGTGCTGAGCGCCTGCGCCATGGTGGCGGGTTCGCTGGTGCTGGTGGCGGCGATCGACGTGCCCTGGCAGTACTGGACGTTTTACAAGAAGCTGCGCATGACCAAGGAAGAGGTCAAGCAGGAGCACAAGGAAAGCGAAGGCGACCCGCATATCAAGGCGCGCATCCGCCAGCAGCAGCGCGCCATGGCAAAGCGCCGCATGATGTCCGAGGTGCCCAAGGCTGACGTGGTGGTGACCAACCCCACGCACTTCGCCGTGGCGCTGCGCTATGAAGAAGGCCGCATGAGCGCGCCGCGCGTGGTGGCCAAGGGCAGCGAGGCGATTGCCGCGCGCATTCGCGAGATCGCCGTCGAGAACGGCGTGCCGTTGCTGTCCGCGCCGCCGCTGGCGCGCGCGCTGCACCGTCACGTAGAGCTGGGCCAGGAAATTCCGGCCGGCCTGTACACCTCCGTGGCTGAAGTTCTGGCCTGGGTCTATCAACTGAAGCACTGGCACCACAGCAACGGCCCGCACCCGGAGGCACCCTCCGAGTTGCCGGTGCCTGACGAGTTTGCCGTACCGGAAAGCCAAGCATGAACGCATTGACCTCGCTGTTCAACCTGCCCGGCGGGCGGGGAGGCGGCCAGATGAAGGCCCTGGCCGGCCCGCTGCTGATCATCATGATCCTCGGCATGATGATCCTGCCGCTGCCGCCCTTCGTACTGGACTTGTTGTTTACGTTCAACATCGCCCTGTCGATCATGGTGCTGCTGGTGGGCATGTACACGCAGAAGGCGCTGGATTTCGCCGCCTTCCCGGCGGTGCTGCTGTTCACCACGCTGCTGCGCCTGTCGCTCAACGTGGCCTCGACCCGGGTCGTGCTGATGGAAGGGCACACCGGGCCGGACGCCGCGGGCAAGGTGATCGAGGCCTTCGGCCACTTCCTGGTGGGTGGCAACTTCGCCGTGGGTATCGTGGTGTTCGCCATCCTGGTGGTGATCAACTTCATGGTCATCACCAAGGGTGCGGGGCGTATCGCCGAAGTTGGCGCGCGCTTCATGCTCGATGCCATGCCCGGCAAGCAGATGGCGATCGACGCCGACCTCAACGCCGGCCTGATCAACGAAGACGGCGCCAAGAAGCGCCGCGCCGAGGTATCGCAGGAATCGGACTTCTACGGCGCCATGGACGGTGCCAGCAAGTTCGTGCGCGGCGATGCCGTGGCGGGCCTGATGATCATGTTCATCAACGTTGGCGCCGGCATGGTGGTGGGCATGGTGCAGCACGACCTGGACTTCGCCACCGCGGTGCGCAACTACACCCTGCTGACCATCGGCGACGGCCTGGTGGCGCAGATCCCGGCGCTGGTGATCTCCACCGCCGCCGGTGTGATCGTGTCGCGGGTCTCCAACGAGCAGGACGTGGGCCAGCAGCTGACCGGCCAGCTGTTTTCCAATCCGCGCGTGCTGTACCTGACCGGCGCCATCATCGGCATGATGGGCATCATCCCCGGCATGCCGCACTTCGCTTTCCTGGCCTTTGCCGGCGCGCTGGTGTGGTTCGGCCGCTACGTGGCACGGCGTGATGCATCGCAGGCGCAGGAGAAGAAGCGCGAGGACCGCGCTCCCGCGATGGTGCCCGAGTCGACCGAAGCCAGCTGGGACGACGTCAGCCTGGTGGACCCGCTCGGCATGGAAGTGGGCTACCGCCTGATCCCGCTGGTGGACCGCGCGCAGAACGGCGAACTGCTCGGCCGCATTAAGAGCATCCGCAAGAAGRTGGCGCAGGAMATCGGCTTCCTGGTGCCGGTGGTGCATATCCGCGACAACCTGGAACTCAAGCCCAACGCCTACCGCATCACGCTCAAGGGCGTGGAGATCGGCCGCGGCGAAGCGACGCCCGGGCAGTGGATGGCGATCAACCCCGGCCAGGTCTCCGGCCCGTTGCCGGGCACGCCCGGCCAGGACCCGGCATTCGGCCTGCCGGCGGTGTGGATCGAGGGCGGGCTCAAGGAGCAGGCGCAGATCTACGGCTACACCGTGGTGGATGCCAGCACAGTAGTGGCCACTCACCTTAACCACCTGATCCATATGCACGCGGCCGAACTGCTTGGCCGCCAGGAAGTGCAGTCGCTGCTGGACCGCATCGCCAAGGAATCGCCCAAGCTGACTGAAGACCTGGTGCCCAAGGTCATCACCCTCACCGCGCTGCAGAAGATCCTGCAGAACCTGCTGGACGAGAGCGTGCCGATCCGCGACATGCGCACCGTGCTGGACGTGGTGGCCGAGCACGCGCCGAAGATCAGCGATCCCAACGAACTCACGTCGCTGGTGCGCGTGGCGCTGGGGCGTGCCATTACCCAGCAGTGGTTCCCCAACGGCGCTGACCTCCAGGTCATCGGCCTCGACGCCGGGCTGGAACGCGTGCTGTCGCAAGCGCTCACTAACGGCGGCGGCATCGAGCCTGGCCTGGCCGATGCCCTGCTGCAGCAAACGCAAAATGCGGTGAACAGGCAGGAACACCTGGGGCTGGATCCCGTGCTGCTGGTGCCGCATCCGCTGCGCCCGCTGCTGGCGCGCTTCCTGCGCCGGACCATGCCGCAGCTCAAGGTGCTCTCGCATGCCGAGGTGCCGGACAACAGAAATATCAGGATCACCGCCATGATCGGTGGCGCAGCGTGAGGGGTTTCGCAAGATGAGCGTAGCTAAATTCGTGGCGGCCAATGGCCGCGAGGCCTTGCGCCAGGTGCGCGAGGCAATGGGACCGGACGCCGTGGTGCTGTCCAACCGCACCGTCGAGGGGGGCGTGGAGATTGTCGCCATGCGCGACACCGATCTCGGCGCCATCGCCAGCACCGCACCGGTATTCACGCCGCCGCCCGCCGCCGTGGTGGCCGTCGACGGCGCCCTTGGCGACCTGCGCGGCGAACTGCAGACCATGCGCGCCATGATGGAGCGGCAGTTCTCCGGCGTAGGCACCCACAGCCTGCCGTCGCTGGGCGGCGATCCGCTGCGCGATTCGCTGTTTACCTGGTTAGTGACTGCTGGCTTCTCCGGACAGCTTGCGCGATCGCTGCTCGGCCACCTGCCGCTGGGTCATGACCGGCCCGCCGCCATGACCTGGATCCGCCAGGAGCTGGCGCGCAAGGTCCCGGTGCTCAACGACGAAGATGCGCTGTTCGCGCAGGGCGGCGTGCTGGCGCTGGTCGGCCCCACCGGCGTGGGCAAGACCACCACCACGGCTAAGCTGGCAGCGCGCTTCGTGCTCAAGCACGGCCCGGAACGCCTGGCCTTGCTGACCACCGACACTTTCCGTATTGGTGCGCACGAGCAACTGCGCATCTACGGCGACATCCTGGGCGTGCCTGTGCACGCGGTCAAGGATGCGGCCGACCTGCGCTTCGCGCTGGCGGCGCTGACCGATAAGCACCTGGTGATCATCGACACCGTCGGCATGAGTCAGCGCGACCGCAACCTGTCGGAGCAGATCGCCATGCTGGCCGGCGTGCAGGCGCCGGTGCAGCGCATCCTGTTGCTCAACGGCGCCAGCCACGGCGACACCCTCAACGAAGTCGTGCACGCCTACCGCCACGATGCCACGCCCGACGGCGGCATCGACGGCTGTATCGTCAGCAAGCTGGATGAAGCCACGCACCTGGGCTCCGTGCTCGACGTGGTGATCCGGCACCGCCTGCCGGTCTACTACGCCTCCACCGGCCAGCGCGTGCCCGAGCACCTTGAACTCGCCAACGGCGTGTCGCTGGTCGAGCGCGCGTTCCAGACGCCGCGCCGCGGCTCCGTATTCGCCGACGCGGAAGCCGCGCGCCGTGCCATGCCCGCGCAGGACGATGGCGACGCCACCCGCGCGACCAGCGCCGGCGGCGCCGACGGCATGCTGCGCTCGCTGACCGACAACGCCAACGCGGTGGGCGATTGCGTCCAGCAGCTGAACGCTGGCAGCTACAGCTTCGAGCTGGTCCGCTCGCTCTGGCAGCAGCGCACCGAGAACGCGCCCTCGCCGCGCCTGATGGCGCAGCAGGTGCGCGAAGCCGCCTGCCGCGACCTGAGCCGCCATTGCGATCGTTTCGTGCTTTCGCTCAGCGCCACGGTCGCCGCGCCGGTGGCAGGGCGCCGCGCGCCGCGCCCCTGGCAACACACGCTCTGGCTGGCTGACCGCGACGGCCTGCCGCTGGCGGCCGCCGCCGCGCCCGCCGGCCGCACCGGCCCGGCGCTGCAAGCCGGGCAAGGCGGATGGGAAGCCGACGCTGCCACCCTGTGCGCCGCCATCGCCGCCGCCCGTACCGTGGTCAATCTGCTGGATGCCATGCCCGCCGCCGCCACGCTGGCGCGCTGGCAGCAAGCCGGCGAGCGCTGGCTTGCCACCGCGCGCAAGACCACGCGCGTGGTCAGCGGTGGCGCGGCCGTCAAGCTCGATGCGCTGGCCGAAACGCTGACCTTCCACGCGGTGGAAGATATGGACTATCGCGGCCGCGACGCCGTGCAGTGGATCGCGCAAACGCCGGTGCGCGTGCTTGAGGGCCAGGCACGTGGCACGCGCGGCGCCGCCGAGAGCGGCATCGAGGCCGGCCTGCTGGTGTCGCGCGTGGTCGATCGCGAGAACGGCCAGACGCTAGCGGTTCACTACCTGCTGTGCGACCCGGCGTTGTCGGCCGAGGGCGTGCAACTGGCCCGCTGGGCCCGCTGGGCTGAAGCCGGCGAAGCGCAACTTCGCACGCTGCGCCACGCAATGGATCACCTGGGGCAGGGCGGGCAGGCAGGCGGCAACGAATCCTCGCTGGCCGAAGCGCAAGCCTGCGCGCGTCTGCTCGCCCTGCAGATGGCGGTAGCCGCGCTGCGGCTGGAGCAAGCGTGCGACGATAGCGCCGCCGCGTTCCTGGCGCGGCTGACCGGCCGCGCGCCCGCCCGCCAGATGCCGGCCGCCGCCGTGCTGGTGGAAGGCCTCGGCCGTTTGCTGGCCTTGCTCGACGTGCTGGAGAACTACCCCGGCCGAGGTGGCCGCGCCACGCCGTCCGCCACCCACGAAGCGCCGCAGGAGGCCTTTCATCCCGGCGACGCCGCCGGCCTGCTCGAAGCGAGCATGAACGGCAGCCGCGTGTTGCAAACGCTGACGCAGGGAGAATAAGACGTGACTTCACTCGCCTCCGACCAGGCGGAAAGCTTGCGGCGCATGCTGGCGCCCCGCGCCACGCGCCGCATCGCGGTGGTCGCGAGCGATGCCGGTGCCGGCGCCACCACGGTGGCCCTGGGGCTGGCCAACGCACTCGCCATGCAAGGCGAGCGCGTCCTGCTCATCGATGAAGACCGCTTCGGCGCCCGCGCGACCCGCCTTGCCGGCGCCATGCCGGAAGGCACCCTGGCCGCCGTGCTGGGCGGCGCCGTGACGCTGGAAGCCGCGCTGGGCAAGCGCCCGGCCGGCACCATCGCGGTGTTGCCCGGCAGTCCGCAGGCCGGTGGCGGGCTGCAGGCGCTGAATGGCTTTCGCACTGTGCTCACCGATGCCCGCAGCGACGCGGACGGCGGCTTGTCGCAGGTAGCCGGCACGGCGCACAACCTCGTTGTGGTGCTGCGCGCGGAGCCGGCCTCGATCAAGGCCGCCTATGCCTGCATCAAGCGGCTCAATCACCTGTACGCCTGCCGGCGCTTCCACCTGGTGATCAACGCCGCCGCCAGCGATGCCGCCGCGAGTGCCGTGCTGGGCAACCTGGCGCGCACCGCCAGCCAGTATCTCGGCGTCGAGGCGAGCCCCGCCGGCAGCCTGCCGTACGACCCGCTGGTGGAACGCAGCGTGGCACTAGGCCGCTGCGTGGTGGAGGCCTTTCCCGCGGCGCCCGCTACCGCCGCGCTACGCCGCATCGCCACGGGCATTGCCAACTGGCCCTTGTCCACCGATTCCCGTTCAACCCCGACGGCGCCGCTGGCGCCGTCAGCCCCGGCCCTGGCTTAAACGCCTGGGCCTGCAGCCAGGACTCACGAGAATTCCACCATGTACACGATTCAGGGAAAGCTCGAACAGACCGACACCGTGACGGCGCATGCCTCGCTGGTGCGTCGTATCGCCCTGCAACTGGCAGCCAAGCTGCCTGCCAGCGTGCAGCTCGATGACTTGATCCAGGCTGGCATGATCGGCTTGCTCGATGCCGCCAAGCGTTACGAGGACACCCACGGTGCGCGTTTCGAGACCTATGCCAGCCAGCGCATCCGCGGCGCCATGCTTGACGAGGTGCGCGCCAATGACTGGCAGTCGCGCAGCCTGCGCCAGTTCACCCGGCGCATCGAACGCACCGTGCGCGGCCTGGAGCAAACGCTGGGCCGCGCGCCGCTCGACTCCGAAGTGGCGCAGGAGCTTGAGCTGCCGCTCGACGAATACCAGACACTGCTCAATGAAGTCTATGGCTGCCAGCTGCTGCACTACGAGGACTTCGAGCGCTCCGGCGAAGAGGACTTCCTGGACCGGCACCTGAGCGTCAGCGACGATGGCAACCCGCTCACTGTGCTGATGGAAAGCGGCATGCGCGARGCGCTGATCCGYGCCATCGASMRGCTGCCSGAGCGGGAAAAGCTGGTGCTGTCGYTGTGCTACGACCAGGAGCTCAATTTGCGTGAGATCGGGGCGGTGCTGGAGGTGACGGAGTCGCGGGTCTGCCAGATTCGCAGCCAGGCTATTACGCGGCTTCGTTCGCAGCTGCGCGGCTTGCTATGAGGGGCTGGTGCCATCGTCTTGGCGCTGCGGTGCTGGCCGCGGCCTGCTGCGCGGCCTGGGCCGCGCCCGCCGGGCCGCTGCATTCCTGGTCGGCTTCCGTGAACGGGCCTGCGCTGCATGGCAAAGGGTTGCGTACGGTGTCGCCGCCGATCTTGCCTACCGGTTACTTGCCGCAGGCGGAGGGGGCTATTACTACCGTGCGGTGGCGATATAGTTTTGCTAGTACGCCGCCCAATGAGCTGCAGGCTTATTTGTGCAATGCGCAGCGTTGTGTGTTGTTGCCGGGGGCGGAGGGGCTTACCGAGGCGTTTAGCGGGGATGATGCGGCCAAGGGGTTTGTGTTTGCGTTTCAGGTGCCTGGGCGGGGGGCGCTGATGCCGGTATTGTTGGGGCAGTCGAATCAGGTTACGGTTAGTTTTAGGTGATGTTGCTGTTGCTGGCGGCGGTGGGTTATAAAAACATAAATTCAAAAGCTTAACGTCAAAGGCTTAAAGTCAAAGGCGGTTTTACCCCCTGCGGGGGGCGACCTACTTTCTTGTCTTGCCAAGAAAGTAGGCAAAGAAGCGCGCCGGATGGGGCGACACCCCCTCGGGATCCGGCGAAAAGAGCGGCCGGGACCCAAACTCGCATCGCCTTAAGGCGATACTCAAACATGGGTACCTCTTTTCCGCTCTTTTCGCCGGATCCCGAGGCGCCCCATACGGCCTGGTAAACCTTGACGGCTCGCTTCGCATCGCGTTGGGGTGTGGCCCGCCCCTCGGGCGCTCCCCACGGCTACACCGATCGTGGTTCTGGCGGCATCGCTTCTTCTTGCAATTCCTTCACGGTTTCGAGCCTTAGAGCCTTCGGGGTTTGACGGGGGCGCTGTTGTCCAATGTTGCGCTGGAGCAATCCGGTGTTCGGTGCGCAAGGCCCGGGCTTGTATATCGGGGATCTCGAAGGTACGCCGCTGATTGGCGCATTGACTCGCTTCGCGCAGCACGGTTGCTGCTCGCCGAGCGTTGATACCTGCCGGTGAACGTCAAAGGTGGTTTCACCTCACTGCCCGGGGTGGCCTGAGGGGGATGCGCTGTCGCCTTCTGTTGCCAAGCGGCCTTTGATCCGGGTGGCCCCGAGAACCGCTTCTTGATGTTGCGGACTAACCAGTGGCAGTCCAGGTCGGATCCGGAATCAAGATCCGGAAACCATCAGCCGCTGGCCAGGCTGACCCCTTGCGGCCCAGTCTGCGTCCGTCCGTCCTTCCCGTAGAGCGTCGCATTGTCGCCACGCTGACGCAGCGCCAGGATCGCTTCTTCGGTGAATTCAAGATGCGCGTCCACCACGGCGGAATTGAGCGCATTGGCATCGCGCGCACTGCGCGCGGCAAACACCAGCGTCCGCCATGCGGCTTCAACGCCCGCATCGATCTGCCGCCCGAACAATTGTCCGCCCGCGCCGGTGCGAATGCCCAAAGCCCCCATCTGTGCCTCGCGGGTGCGCGTCAAGGCACTCAGCAAGCCGGCAAGTTCGACCTTGCGTTCCAGCAACCCGGCCAGGGCCTGGTAGTCGCCGGCCTTGATCATGGTTCTTTCCTCGCCGAGCACGGCGGCGAATTCCTGCGCCAGCTCGGTTTCGCGGCGCAGGTTCTGGATCAGGGACTGGCTCATGGCGTGCCTATCTTGGGTATGGGTTGGCTAAACAAATGGCCGCGCAGCAGGGGGATCAGGCGCCGCCGTTCAGCTCACGCAGGGACGCGAGCAGGCCGTCGGCGATCTTGCTGGGGTCGATCCTGATCCGGCCTTCGGCGATGGCCTGGCGGATTTTCTCGACCTTGGCGGTATCGATATCGTCGTCACGATCTTCTACCAGGCGGGCGCCGATCTCGCGCACCTGGGCCGACAGGGGGCTGACGCGCACGCTGGACGTATCCGGGGCCGTGGTCGGCCCGGGGGCGCCGGCCACGCTGCGCGTGGCGCCGTCGATGGCGTCGCCCGCCCTCGACGAGGTGGTCTGATTGATCTTCACGGTAATTCCTTGCTGGGTACCTTTGGCTTATCGGATGGCTCAGGCAAAACTTTAGGGTGAAATGGCGTCGGAAAGCCCCGCTTTCCCGGCCCTGAGCCTGCGCGCCATTGTCTCATGAGACGGTTGCGTAACCCCATGGGCCACGCTTGCCGCGTTCCCCTATTGTTGCAGCACCACCGTGTCGCCGCTGCGCACCAGCGCATTGACTACCTGACCGTTCTTTAGCCGCACCTGCACGTTGTTGCCCACCGGCGCGTCGGCCATCACCTTGCCTTCGCTGCTGAGCTGGAACGATTCGCCTTCCACCACCACGGTCACGTTCTGCCCCTGCCGTACGGCAATGGCCTTCTTCAGCAGATCCATCCGCAACGGCGAGCCCGCGGCGATGCGGTTCGCCGCCACCGCGCCGGTCACTTGCACGGGATCGGTCACCACCGCGCGCGGCAGCGAGGCCAGGTCGCCCTGGCGGACTTCCATGTCGGCCGCGTCGACGGGTTCGCCGGGCATGAGGTTGCGCGCGGCCACATAGTAGTCGGCAACCACCGACACGCGCGCCTGGACATAGCGCGTCCACGGACGCTCGCCCGCGCAGCGCACGCCCACGGAGACGCGACCCCAGGGCGACGCGCCTGGCGGCAGGAAGGGTTCGGGAAGCGGGCAATCCGGCGCGCGCCCGCCCGAAGGCGGCACCACCTGGATGTTGGCCTTGCCTGGCAGGCCGGCGGTCTGGCGTTCAAGGAACTGCTCGACCGCGGTACGCACCGGGTCTTCGGTAAAAGGCGAGGGCGGTGCCGCGCCGGCGCCGCCGGGCAGCGTGCCGCTGGCGGCGAGCACGCAGAGCAGGGCGCGCGCCGCGGCGGCCCGGAAACGAGTGTTCATGTGTGTATCCCGGCAAGAAAACGACGTGGGGCGCGCCGCGGGAGCGGGCGCCACGTGCGTGACAACGGGTCCCATTGTAGGCAGCCCTGCAATCTTGCTCGGGTCGAAATACGCAGGTTTCTTTGCCCTATTCGTGCGATTGGCATGGCGGGGCCGCCCCTAAGATGACACACCTGAAAAGGTCGACCTTCATCGCTCTCCCCTTCAGCGAGACACAGACATGATTGACAGACTCGATGCGGCATTGCGCTTCCAGCAAGAAGCGCTGAGCTTGCGGACCCAGAGGCAATCAGTGATTGCCTCCAATATCGCGCACGCCGATACACCCGGCTACAAGGCGCGCGACTTTGATTTCTCCAGCACGCTGGCGCAGAGCGTCGAGCGGGGCAAGCGCGCCGAAGGCGTTTCGCTGTCCACCACGTCGGTGCGGCATTTGCCGGGCCAGGCGTCGGCGTCGGGGATCGACGAGAGGAACCTCGAGTACCGCATCCCGATGCAGTCGAGTATCGATGGCAATACGGTCGAAATGGATACCGAACGCGTCGCCTTTGCCGACAACGCGGTGCATTTCGAATCCGGGCTCACCGTGATGAGCGCCAAGATCAAGACCATGCTGTCAGCCATCCAGCAGTGAGCGCACCATGCCAGCCATGAACATCTTCGAAGTCACCGGTTCGGCCATGGCTGCGCAGTCGCAGCGCCTGAACGTGACCGCCTCCAACCTCGCCAACGCCGACAGCGCCGTTGGCCCCAATGGCCAGCCTTACCGCGCCAAGCAAGTGGTGTTCGGCCTGGCCGCGACACCAGGCCAGAGCGACATCGGGGGCGTGCAGGTGGAGGGCGTGATGGAGGATCCGTCGCCGCCGCGCATGGTCCACAACCCCACGCATCCGCTGGCGAACGCCGACGGCTACGTGACGATGCCAAACGTCAACCCGGTGGAGGAGATGGTCAACATGATCTCGGCCTCGCGTTCCTACCAGGCCAACGTGGAAGTCCTCAACACCGCCAAGAACATGATGCTCAAGACACTGACCATCGGTCAGTAAACCGGGATACGCAATGACTACGACCTCCGCCACAAGCAACAACACCAGCGCCGCCGGGATTGCCAATACGCTGCAAAGCGGAAGCGCGAGCGCGGCCGACCTGCAGAACAACTTCCTGAAGATGCTGGTCACCCAGATGAACAACCAGGACCCGCTCAACCCGATGGACAACTCGCAGCTGACCACGCAGCTGGCGCAGATCAGCACGGTGAGCGGCATGCAGACCATGAACGCCACGCTGAATACGCTGCTGGGCCAGGTCAGCGCCAGCCGCGCCATGGACTCCGCGGCACTGATCGGCAAGACGGTAATGGTGCCGGGCAGCGCCACGTCGGTGGCGGGCGGCGTGCCGGGCAAGATCGGTGTCGACCTGCCCGCGACCGCGGATGCGGTCACCGTGCAGGTGCTCGACAAGGACGGCAACACCGTGCGCACCATCGACATGAAGGGCCAGGTTGCCGGCGTGCACGACATCGCCTGGGACGGCAAGAACGACGCGGGCGTCGCGGTAGCGGACGGCGACTACAGCTTCAAGGTGACCGCCACCGCCAACGGCAAGGATGTCACGCCGGTGGCGCTGGTGTACGGCAAGGTCAACAGCATCAGCGGTGACTCCACCGGTGTGCTCGTCGATATCGGCAATGACCGCACCGCGTCGGTCGACGACGTTCGCCGCATTCTTTAAGACATCAGCGAATCAGCTAACTAGGGGAATATCATGGGTTTCGGTCAAGGGGTAAGCGGCATCAACGCCGCCGCATCGAATCTGGACGTCATCGGCAATAACATCGCCAACGCCAACACCGTCGGCTACAAGCAATCGACGGCCCAGTTCGCCGACGTGTATGCCGGTACCAAGATTGGCCTCGGTACCACAGTGAACTCGGTGGTGCAGTCATTCAACCAGGGCAATATCGAATCGAGCGGCAGCGCGCTCGATGTGGCGATTACCAACGGCAATGGCTTTTTCCGCCTGACCGACTCGTCGGGCTCAGTCTTTTACTCGCGCAATGGCCAGTTCCAGCGCCAGCAAGACGGCCGCATCACCAATGCGCAGGGCCTTCAACTGAGCGGCTATCCGGCAGGCGCGACCGGCGGCGGTGCGGTGCAGCCGCAACCCCTGGTCGTGCCGAACACCACGATGGCGGCCAAGGCTACGACCACGCTGGGCGTTTCCTTCAACCTGGATTCCGGCAGCAAGGTACCGGGAGCGGCATTCGCCAGCACGCCGGCGGCGCTGCCTACGTCCAATATGTACAACTACAGCTCCGGCGTTACGGTGTACGACTCGCTGGGCAACGCCAGGCAGCTGACGGCGTACTTCTCCACGGGTACCCCCGGCGCGGGCACGTTCCCGGCAGCCGGTGGCGGTGGCACCGACTGGACGATGAACCTGACCGATGCGGCGGGCAATGTCGTCGGCGCGCCGATCACGCTGAAGTTCGACTCGAAGGGCACGCTGCAGGTACCGGGCGCAGGTGCTACCACCACCATCAATATTGCGGCTTCCAACGGCGCGGCTCCGCTGGCCATCGCGATGGACCTGACCGGCACCACGCAGTTCGCCGGCGCCAGCGATACCAAACCGCCTGTCCAGAACGGCTATACCGCCGGCAGCCTGCTCGGCTTCGCGATCCAGCCGGACGGCACGATCCTCGGCAGCTATTCGAACCAGCAAAAGCAGTCGCTGGGCCAGGTCGTGATGGCCGGCTTCGGCAACACGCAGGGCCTGAAGCCCGAAGGCAACAATGTGTGGTCCGAGACGGGCGCGTCGGGTCAGGCGGTGATCGCCGCGCCTGGCGGCAGCCTCGGCCAGCTCAAGTCCAACGCGGTGGAAGCTTCCAACGTGGACTTGTCGGGCCAGCTCGTCAGCCTGATCGTGGCGCAGCGCAACTACCAGGCCAACGCGCAGACCATCAAGGCGCAGGACACGGTCATGCAGACCCTGGTCAACCTGTAATGCGCAGCGTCGGCAGGATA
This sequence comes from Cupriavidus sp. 05T313, assembly GCF_056396665.1. Lineage (NCBI taxonomy): Bacteria > Pseudomonadati > Pseudomonadota > Betaproteobacteria > Burkholderiales > Burkholderiaceae > Cupriavidus > Cupriavidus sp. 05T313. The sequence goes on from NZ_JBFTLX010000046.1 coordinate 19,403, forward strand.
GGCCGGACGAACCGGACGAGCGGGAGTTAAAGGGACGCCATGGACCGCATGATCTATACCGCCCTGTCGGGCGCCAAGCAGACGCTCGACCAGCAGGCCGCGGTGTCCAACAACCTGGCCAACACGTCGACCCCCGGCTTCCGGGCACAGGTCAATATGTTCCGCGCGGTGCCGGTGGTGGGGCAGGCGTCGCCGACGCGCGCCTTCGCGCTGGCCTCCACGCCCGGCGCCGACCTCAAGGCCGGTCCGCTGACCTACACCGAGCGTCCGCTGGACGTGGCGCTGCAGGGCAACGGCTGGCTGACGGTGCAGGCACCGGACGGTAGCGAAGCCTACACCCGCGCGGGCTCGCTGCAGGTGTCGGCGGACGGGCAACTGCAGACCAGCACCGGCCTGCAGGTGATGGGCGACGGTGGCCCGATCGCGGTGCCGCCGGGTGCGGCGGTCAGCATCGGCAGCGACGGCACGATCACGGCGCGCGGCCCCGGGGAAACCTCCGCCGGCCTGGCCCAGATCGGCAAGCTGCGCCTGGTGAATCCGCCGCCCGATTCCATCGCCCGTGGCGACGATGGCCTGTTCCGCCTGCGCCCCGGCGCGCAGCCGCTGCAGGTCGATGCCAACATCCGCGTCATTGCCGGCGCGATCGAGGGCAGCAACGTCAATCCGGTCGAGTCGATGGTCGACATGATCGCCAACGCCCGCCGCTTCGAGATGCAGATGAAGATGATCCAGAGCGCGGATTCCAACGAACAGCGCTCCAACCAGCTGCTCTCGACCAACTGAAATTGAATTGATGTGCCGCCGCGGCTCGCGGCGGCCTTGTGAGGACAAACATGATCCGCTCTCTCTGGATTGCCAAGACCGGCCTCGATGCGCAGCAGACGCAGATGGACGTGATCTCGAACAACCTGGCCAACGTCTCCACCAACGGCTTCAAGCGTGGACGCGCCGTGTTCGAGGAACTGATGTACCAGACCGTACGCCAGCCAGGCGCGCTGTCTTCGGACCAGACCACCCTGCCGTCCGGCCTGCAGCTGGGCACCGGCGTGCGCCCCGTGGCAACCGAGCGCATCCATACCCAGGGCAATCCGCAGCAGACCGGCAACAGCAAGGACGTGGCCATCCTCGGCAACGGCTTCTTCCAGGTGGCACTGCCCGACGGCACCACCGCCTACACGCGTGACGGCTCGTTCCAGAGCGACCAGAACGGCCAGCTGGTGACGTCCAGCGGCTTTGTGATCCAGCCTGCCATCACCCTGCCGGCCAACTACACGTCGCTGACCGTGGCGCGTGACGGCACCGTCTCGGTGACGCAGCCCGGCTCGGCCAACAACGTGCAGGTCGGCCAGCTGCAACTGGCGACCTTCGCCAACCCGGCCGGCCTGGAAAGCCTCGGCGAGAACATGTATGTGCAGACCGACGCATCGGGTGCACCGAACACCACCGTGCCTGGCCTGAACGGCGCCGGCACGCTGCAGCAGAACTACGTGGAAGCGTCCAACGTCAACGTGGTCGAAGAGCTGGTCAGCATGATCCAGACCCAGCGCGCTTACGAGATCAACAGCAAGGCCGTGCAGACGTCCGACCAGATGTTGCAGCGCCTCACCCAGCTCGGATGATCATGATGGCCTCGCTGATTCGCCTGGGCGCGCTTGCCGTGTGCTGCTTCGCGACTGGTTGCGCGATGGTTCCGCGCGAGCCGCTGGTGCAGCTTCCCACCACCGCACGGGCCGAGCCGCGCGCGCTGGCGCGGTCGAGCGGATCGATCTACCAGTCGTCGTATGCCGGCAATCCGCTGTTCGAGGATCGCCGGCCGCGCAACGTGGGCGACATCCTCACCATCGTGATCAGCGAGAACGTCAACGCCAGCAAGAACTCCGGCACCAACGCCAGCCGCACTTCCAACAGCGCGCTGGCGTTCGACGCGGTGCCCAAGGCGCTGGCTGGCCTGTTCAGCAGCAGCCAGAATGCCACGATGAGCGGTGCCAACGCGCTCAAGGCCAGCGGTGGCGCCAGCGCCACCAACACATTCAACGGCACCATCACCGTGACCGTGCTGGAAGTGCTGGCCAACGGCAACCTGATCGTCTCCGGCGAAAAGCAGATGGCGATCAACCAGGGTGCGGAGTTCATCCGCTTCTCCGGCGTGGTCAACCCGCGCACGATTACCGGTGACAACGCGGTGCCCTCCACGCAAGTGGCGGACGCGCGCATCGAGTACACCGCCAAGGGCTATATCGACGAAACGCAGAACATGGGCTGGCTGCAGCGTTTCTTCCTCAATGTTTCACCGTATTGATCACCGACCGCGTCATGTTCCTGTCTTCGCTCCCTGCCTTGCGCTGCCGCTTTGTCCGCGCTCTCTTCCTTGCGCTGACGCTGGGCCTGCTCGCGAGCGCGGCGCACGCGGAACGGCTGAAGAATCTCGCCACCTTCCAGGGCGTGCGTGACAACCCGCTGGTGGGCTACGGCCTCGTGGTGGGACTGGATAACACCGGCGACCAGACCATGCAGACGCCGTTCACCACGCAGAGCTTGACCAATATGCTCTCGCAGCTGGGCATTACCCTGCCCGCCGGCAAGAACATGCAGCTCAAGAATGTGGCGGCGGTCATGGTCACGGCCACGCTGCCGCCGTTTGCGCAGCCGGGCAGCCAGCTCGACGTGGTGGTGTCCTCCATGGGCAATGCCAAGAGCCTGCGTGGCGGCACACTGCTGATGACGCCGCTCAAGGGCGCCGACGGCCAGGTCTACGCGATCGCGCAGGGCAATATGCTGGTGGGTGGCGCGGGCGCGTCGGCCAACGGCAGCAAGGTACAGGTCAACCAGCTGGCGGTGGGCCGGATCGCCAACGGCGGCATCGTCGAGCGCGCGGTGCCGGCGTTCCAGCCGGAAGGCGGCATCCTGAACCTGGAGCTGCGTGAAACCGATTACGGCACGGCCGAGCGTGTGGTCGAGGCGATCAATCGCTCGATGGGCGGCGGCGTAGCCAGTGCGCTGGACGGCCGGGTGGTGCAGGTGCGCACGCCCGCTGCGCCAGGCGCGCGCGTGGGCTTCATGGCCCGCATCGAGAATATCGACGTCACGCGGGCCAAGGCTGCCGCCAAGGTCATCCTCAATGCCCGTACCGGCTCGATCGTGATGAACCAGGCCGTCACCGTGGACGACTGCGCCGTGGCGCACGGCAATCTGTCGGTGGTGATCAATACCCAGCCGGTGATCAGCCAGCCGGCCCCGTTCAGCGGCGGGCAGACCGTGGTGGCGCCAGTGTCGCAGATCAACATGAAGCAGGAGGGCGGCGCGCTGCAGATGGTCAAGGCCGGCGCTTCCCTGGCCGCCGTGGTCAAGGGCCTGAACGCGCTCGGCGCGACCCCGGCCGACCTGCAGACCATCCTTGAGGCGATGCGCGCTGCCGGTGCGCTGCGCGCCGACCTCGAGATCATCTGACCATGTCCAGCAGCCGCCTGGCCGCCCAGGCCGATCTCTCGCAACGCTTCGCGCTCGACACGCAGGGCTTCGAAGGCCTCAAGCAGAATGCGCGCACGGGCGCCAGCCCCGAAACGCTGCGTACCGCCGCCCGGCAGTTCGAGGCGGTGTTCACGCAGATGGTGCTCAAGAGCATGCGCGATGCCACGCCGCAGGATGGCTTGTTCGACAACGAGCAGACCAAGCTGTACATGTCGATGATGGACCAGCAGCTGTCGCAGCAGATGTCCTCGCGCGGCATCGGCCTTGCCGATGTGATGGTGCGCCAGCTTGCGCGGGCCAGCGGCGCGGGCCTTCCGCCCGAGCTTGCCGGCGCCGCCGCGAAGCAGGCGGCCGTGCAGGCCGGCATGGACGACGCGGCTCCCGGCCTGGCGCGCGCGCTGGACATGCGCAACGGCGACGGCGCGGGGGATGCCGACAGGCCGCGCGTCGGCAGCGTGGTGGCCGGCACCAGCTGGAACCCCACGGCGGGCCTGCGCCAGTACCAGCCGCAGGAACCAGGCGCCTGGCAGGGCGGGGCCTCCGTGTTGCCGGAAGACACGCCCGCCCACATCAGCGCCTTCGTCTCGCGCATGGCCGGCCCCGCCCAGTCGGCGGCACGTGCCACCGGCGTGCCGGCGAAGCTGATCCTCGGCCAGGCGGCGCTCGAATCCGGCTGGGGCCGGCGCGAGATCGCGTACCCGGACGGCAGCACCACCTTCAATGTCTTCGGCATCAAGGCGGGCGCCAACTGGAAGGGCCAGGTCGCGGAAATCACCACCACCGAATACATCGACGGCCAGCCGCAAAAGGTGCGCGCGCGCTTCCGCGCCTACGCTTCGTATGACGAAGCCTTCGCCGACTACGGCCGCTTGCTGAGCAACAACCCACGCTACGCCGAGGTGCTGGCCGCGGCGACGCCGGACGACGCGGCGCGCGGCCTGCAGCGGGCCGGCTACGCCACCGATCCGGCTTATGGCGAGAAACTGGTGCGGATCATGCGAAAAGTGCCCGTCTGAGCGCCCGGAACAGGCTGACCGGACGCCGTGCCAGGCGGCTGGCGCGGCCACCGGAGAGCCAGGCGCAAATTCCCCGCGCCGCGCACTAAAGTCTCTTTGTACTTCTGCCGTTACTCACATCATTCACCGCCGTCGATGTCCGGCAGCGGCGAYCCGGCATCGAAGGGCCAGCACAGGCGGCCACGGTGCGCGGATCGCCCGGTCAGGCGCGCGGCAGCCACCAGACGCGGGGTTAGAGCATGTCTCTCTTCAATATCGGACTTTCCGGCCTGAACACGGCGCAGAACGCGCTGACCACGGTTGGCCACAACGTCAGCAATGCGGCCACCACGGGCTATACGCGGCAGAACACCATCATTGCCTCCGCGGGCGGCCAGTACACCAGTTCGGGGTTCTATGGCCAGGGCTCCAACGCCACCTCGGTGGTCCGCGTCTATGACGAGTTCCTGACCGGCCAGCTGCGCGGCGCGGTGACCGCCAGCGCGCAACTCTCGACCTACTCTGCCCAGATCAGCCAGATCGACAACCTGCTGGCCGACCAGAAGGGCGGCCTGGCACCGCTGATGCAGAAGTTCTTCGCCGCGGTCCAGGGCGTATCGGACACGCCGGCGGATCCGGCCGCGCGCCAGAACATGCTCAACGCCGGGCAGTCGCTGGTGGGGCAGATGCGTGCCGCCAACTCCTACTTCCAGCAACTGCGCGATGGCGTCAACACCCAGCTGCAAAGTTCGGTGACCCAGGTCAATGCCTACTCCCAGCAGATCGCCAAGCTTAATGACCAGATCACGCGGGCCGTCGCTGCCGGCGGTGGCCAGCAGCCCAACGACCTGCTCGACCAGCGCGACCAGTTGGTCTCCGAACTGACCCAGATAGTCGGCGTCAAGGTCGTGCCGCAGGACAATACCTACAACGTCTTCATCGGCAACGGCCAGCCGCTGGTGATGGGCACCGCCTCCTACGACCTGAAGGCGGTGCAATCGTCCGCGGACCCCTCGCGTACCGCGATCGCCTACACGCAAGGCAACGGCAACGTCGTCGAGATGGACGACAGCACGCTCACCGGCGGCTCCGTCAGCGGCCTGCTCAAGTTCCGCAGCGAGACGCTGGACTCCGCGCAGAACGCCATCGGCCGGCTGTCGGTGACGCTGGCCCAGACCTTCAACGACCAGCACAAGCTCGGCGTGGACCTGACCGGCCAGGTTGGCGGCAACCTGTTCAAGCTGGGCTCGCCGTCGGTACTGCCAAAGAGCACCAATGCCGGCAACTCGCTGGTAACGGCCACCATCAGCGATACGTCGCAGCTGACCACCAGCGACTACACCCTGAGCTACGACGGCACCAACTACAACCTGGTGCGCATGTCGGACAATAAGACCGTTAGCCAGCCGGGCGCCGCCGCCACCTATCCGCTGACACTCTCGCTCGATGGCGTGGACGTGCAGATCCCGACGGCGATGTCGGCCAACGACAGCTACCAGATCCAGCCGACCCGCAACATTGCTTCGGCGATGGACATGGCAATCAAGGATCCGGCCAAGATCGCGGCCGCGAAGGCCCCGCTGACTGGCAGCGCAGGCGCCGCAAACACCGGTACGGGTACCGCGAAGGTCACCAACGTCGCACCGGGCGCCAGTAAGCCGCTCACCGCGATCACGGCCACCTACGACGGAGCCACCGCCAAATACATCTTTACCGACCCGACCGGCGCCGCGGTGCCGTCGACTGGCCCGACTCCGAACGGCAGCGCCCAGGACTACGTGATCAACGGCATCACCGTAAGCTTCAGCGGCACGCCGGCGAACAACGACAAGATTACGCTGACACCCAACGCCAGCGGCGCCTCCGACAACGGGAACGCGCTGGTGCTGGCCAAGCTGCAGAGCGCCAAGACCATCGGCGGCGTGTCGAGCTACAACGACGCCTATGCGCAGCTCGTCAACGACGTTGGCAGCCGCGCCAAATCGATCCAGATCGCGTCGACCTCGCAAGACAGCGTCACCACTCAAGTGACGACGGCGCAACAAGGTGTGTCCGGCGTGAACATGGATGAGGAAACGGTCTCCATGCTGCGCTTCCAGCAGCTCTACCAAGCCAACGCCAAGGTTATCCAGACTGCCACTACCCTGTTCGACACCATCATCGGCATCGGCCGCTGAGCGCCCTGACGAATCGGACCCCGAAAAGGAACAGACATGCGCATCGCAAGCTCCACGCTCTATCAACTCGGCCTGGCCTCGATGAACAGCCAGCAGGGTTCCCTGCTGCATGTGCAGCAGCAGCTCGGCACCGGCCGCCGCATCCTCTCGCCGTCGGACGACCCGGTGGGTGCAACCCGGGCGCTGGTGGTAGCGCAATCCAGCGCGGTTAACGACCAGTACGCTACGTCGCGCAAGCAAGCCAACAGCAATCTCGCGATGGAAGACAGTACGCTCAAGAGCGTGACTACCGCGATCCAGAATATCCAGACGCTGGTGGTACAGGCCGGTGACGGCACCATAAGCGATGCCGATCGCGCCTCCGTCGCCTCGCAGCTTGAAGCCAACTACAACCAGTTGATCGGGCTGGCCAACAGCGATGACGGCAACGGGAATTTCCTGTTCGCTGGCTTCCAGTCGCAGTCGCCGCCGTTCAGCAAGGACAGTGCCGGCGCCGTGCAGTACAGCGGCGATAGCGGTCAGCAGTTGCTGCAGGTCGACGTGGCACGTCAGCTGGCGACCGGCGACAACGGCCGCGACATCTTCCTGAGCGTGCAGAACACGGCCACCTATGTTGCCTCGGCTAACAGCGGCAACACGGGCACGGCAACCTACAGTGCAGTCACGGTGTCGGACCCGACCAACGCACTGTATGGGCACAGTATCTCGATCAACTTCGGCACAGATCCGGCCACCGGCGTTTTGCAGTATCAGCTGAAGGACGAAAGCGCTGTTCCGCCTGCGGCAATCGGCGTGCCAGTGACCTACACGGATGGCGCCGGCATCCAGGTGGCGGGCCTCTCGCTGTCGGTCAAGGGTACGCCGGTCGCTGGCGATCGCATGGACCTGCAACCTGCGCAGCTTGCCGGCACCGATATTTTCAGCAACGTCAAGGATGTCATCAACGCGCTGAAGAAGCCCCTCTCGACCGATGCCGATCATGCGGCACTGGCCAATGTGCTGGCCACCGCCAATCGCAAGATGAGCAATTCGCTGGACAACGTCAGCACGGTCCAGACCAGCGTTGGGGCGCGGATGCAGGAGCTGGACGCGCTCGATACGATTGGCTCGAACCGTAGCCTCAATTACAGCCAGACACTTTCCGGACTGCAGGATCTGGATTACTACTCGGCTATTACTGAGTATTACCAGCGTCAGACTTCGCTGCAGGCGGCGCAGCAATCGTTTATGCAGATCCAGGGGATGAATCTGTTTAAATTTCTGTGATTGGTGGTAGGCGTGCGGCGTGCCGTTGTTGTGTGAGGCGGAAACAAAGTTTGGGGCGGGTAGATTTACAGCTGGACAGTCAGCGTACCTGCGGGATACGCAGCCGTTCCGGATGCGTGTAGACGACCAGGCTGCCAGTCCGCACAAAGCCGGCCAGCGTTATCGCAGCGGAGTCTGCCAGCCGCACGGCGAGTACCGTTGGACCGGATACCGCGGCAAGGATCCCCGCACCGATCGATGCCGTCTTGAGCACCATCTCGTAGCTGGCCCGGCTGGTGATAATCACCGCGCCGCGCTTGGTATCCTCGTTGGTACTCGCAAGCGCGCCGGCAAGCTTGTCGAGCGCGTTGTGACGACCCACGTCTTCGCGCACAAAGGCCAATGCGCCATCCGCACGCAGCCACGCCGCCGCGTGCGTCGCCCCGGTATCGCGCAGCAGTGCCTGGCGCTTGACCAGGGCGGCAAACGCCGCATCGAAGACAGTCGGATCGAAGATGGCATGGCTATGCACCGGCTGCGGCACGCGCATGATCTCGCCCAGTGACTCGATGCCGCACAGGCCGCATCCGGTACGACCCGCCAGCGCGCGGCGCCGGGTCTTTAGCCTGGCGAAGGCGGCGGTGGCGATCTCCAACTTGACAGTCACGCCGTTCGCACCGGCTTCCACGTCGATGCCATAGATCTGGCTCGCGCTGTCGACAATGCCTTCGCTGAGGCTGAAGCCGATGGCAAAGTCATCGAGATCGGCTGGTGTAGCCAGCATGACCGCATGAGAGATGCCGTTGTACTCGAGCGCGACCGGCAATTCCTCGGCCAAACGGTCTTCCTCGGCCGTCACGGTGCCGTGACGCCAGCGTCTGACTGCGAACGAGCGCTGCGTCGGCACATCTTCAATGCCTGCGCCGCTGTCTTCCACTGGCACATCGCGCCTCATCGGATCTCCGCTGGTGGCCTCAATGCGTTTCCATCCCGGCCGCGGCTATGGACAGCCCGATCAACTCCACGACTAGTCCCATGCCAGCCCAGAATGCGACTAACCATAACAGCTTTGTACGCTGATAAGGTCTTCGATATGCGGGTATACGCCAGGCAAGAGTAGACGTTACGATTTGCATGTCTCGGATGGCTCATATTGAAAATTGAGAACGCGTGTAAGGTTTCAGTCATGCGCTTGACGGCGGCGCCATTTGTAACTGGCACTTGCCGAGCAGGAAGCCGAGGCTATTGTTAGGAAAAGCTCGCCTGGCGGCGACCCTGCGGCAACAACTGCCCCAGGCAGTCTGAGGCGAATGGGCTTCATGGAGCAATCATGGCTACGCGACGGGAAGTGCCCGGCATCAGGCCCTACGACGGGCCCGCTGGCGGCTGGGGCGCGCTTCGTGCGACGACCCAGGCGATCCGCCTGCAAATGGAAACGGTCAAGGCGCCGCTCACACTGATGCGGACCAACCAGCCCGACGGGTTCGATTGCCCCGGGTGCGCGTGGCCCGACAAGGAGCATAAGTCGACGTTCCAGTTCTGCGAGAACGGTGCCAAGGCCGTGACTTGGGAGGCCACGACGAAACGGGTGCGGCCGGATTTTTTCGCGAGCAACACGGTGTCGTCGCTGCTGCAGCGATCCGATTTCGAGTTGGAGGATATGGGTCGCCTGACGCATCCGCTTGTGTATGACCGTTCCACTGACACGTTCCGCGCGGTCGAATGGGGCGATGCGTTTGCCCGGATCGGCGAAATCCTGCAGGCGTTGTCGCCCGACAAGGTGGAGTTCTACACGTCCGGCAGGGCCTCGAACGAGGCTGCTTACCTGTTCCAGCTGTTCGCGCGGGAGTATGGGACGAACAATTTCCCGGATTGTTCGAACATGTGCCACGAACCAACCAGCGTTGGCTTGCCACAGTCGATCGGTATCGGCAAGGGCACCGTGTCATTGGAGGACTTTGACAGCTGTGAGCTGATTATCTCCATCGGCCACAATCCCGGGACCAATCACCCTCGAATGATGGGTACGCTTCATGAAGCGGCCCGGCGAAATGTCCCAATAGTGGTATTCAATCCACTCAGGGAGCGTGCGCTCGAGCGGTTTGCGGATCCCCAGAACTGGTTGGAAATGGCGACATACGGGTCGACCAGGATTGCGTCAACCTATTATCAGGTTGACGCTGGCGGCGACGCTGCCGCGCTCAAGGGCATAATGAAGGTGCTCCTGGATATGGATGCTCAAAATGGGGATGTCCTGGATCGCGATTTTATCGCGGTGCATACAGAAGGTTTCGACGCATTTGCCGCCGACCTGGCTGCGACCTCGTGGGAGGATATCGAGAAGGCAAGCGGACTGACCCGCGCGGATCTTGAGCAAGTCGCAGATCTCTATGCGAAATCGAATGCCACGATTGTCACTTATGGCATGGGTGTGACGCAGCACAGTAAAGGCACCGCCAACGTCCGCCTGATTGCTGATTTGTTGTTCCTGCGTGGAAATTTTGGCAAGCCCGGTGCGGGCATTTGCCCATTGCGCGGCCATTCCAACGTGCAGGGGAACCGCACGGTCGGCATCACCGAGAAGCCGTCGGCCGACTTCCTTCAGCGCATCGAAAACACCGTCGGCTTCAAGCCGCCCACCGGGCACGGACACGATGCCGTGAAGGCGATGCAGGCGATGATTGATGGTTCGTCCAAGGCACTGATCTGCCTGGGCGGGAACTTCGCAGTCGCACTGCCCGATTCCGGGCAATCCTTCCCCGCGATGGCGAAGCTCGATCTGAGCGTGCACATCGGCACCAAGCTGAATCGCTCGCACCTGCTGGTGGCCAAGGAAACGTACGTGCTGCCGTGCCTGGGCCGCACGGAGCTTGACGTGCAGGCTGGCGGGCCACAATCGGTGACGGTCGAGGACTCGATGTCCATGGTCCATGCCTCGGCCGGCAAGCTCACGCCGGCCTCTGAATTCTTGCGTTCCGAGCCGTCGATCGTCGCGGGAATGGCTACCGCGACCTTGCCTGACAGCAAGGTGCCGTGGTCGGACCTGGTTGCCGAGTATGACAAGATCCGCGATCTGATTGAAAAGACAGTGCCGGGATTCGATGATTTCAATGCACGCATCCGCGTCCCCGGCGGATTCCGCCTGCCACTTCCGCCGACCGAACGCAAGTGGACTACGCCATCGGGCAAGGCGGTTTTCTCCGTATATGGCGGCGTGAAGGAAGACGCCGACGTCCTGGGCGGCGAGAATGTTCTGCGTCTCATGACGATCCGCAGTCACGATCAGTACAACACCACCATCTATGCACTGGATGATCGCTATCGAGGCGTATTCGGTCGACGCGATGTGCTATTCATGCACGAAGCCGACATGGCCGCACGAGGCTTGGAACATGGGGACCTGGTGGATATCGAGACCATCGTAACTGGCAGACAGCTAAGTCTAAAAAGGATCACTGCCATCGCCTATGCAAACATCGCACGGGGCTCGGTGGCGGCGTATTACCCCGAAGCGAACGTGCTAGTGCCTCTGGACTACATTGACAAGGAAAGCGGTACGCCCTCGTACAAGAGTATTCCTGTCCGTGTGTTGCGTTCGGAAGTGACATAGCGGAGGGGGCGGGCATGACTTGGCTTGGTGGGGACACCCGCCTCGAATGATATTTGGGCGGGGGTAATACCGGCGTTTTCACATCTCGACTTAGACCCGTCCGCCTGTCGAGGCACCATGGCGTCGATCCAGATGGGGGGGGGCTGGCGAGAAGTAGGGAAGTAGCACGTCAAACGAATCGACGCAAACGTAGTGCTAGCCCCGTCCCTCAGCCCCTTCGCGCTTTGTGCCACTCGCTTCGCGGACGATCCAGGCTTCAGGTTTGCCAGCATTGCGGCGATGAGCACGGAAGCACGTTCTGTTCCGGTGCCGAGCCAACCGGGAGGCTCGGAACTTGGAGTTACGACCATCGGCAGTTGCTGCGCCACCAGGTAGCTGGATTTCCGGCGACTCGGTGTGTGTGTGTGCCTGACCCGACGGGTCTGCAAAACCCGTATGTGGTTCGAGCGGAAATAGGTTCCTGGGCAAGAGAAAATCATGATCGTGCGGCCAAAGCGAAACTGGTTCAGCATGCTGTTTGCGTGGAGCGGGTCAGTATTGCAGACCATCATTCCGCAACTTCTCCTCCTGGCTTTTGTCAGCGGCTTTGCTGTCCTGACCCATGGGCGAATATTGGGTGAAAAGATTCCGCTCAATACGGCTCCCTTTACACTCTTTGGCGTCGCGCTGACCATCTTTCTGGCGTTCAGAAACAATGCTAGCTATGAGCGCTTCAAGGAAGCCCGTCACCTTTGGGGAAGCGTGCTCATCGCCTCGCGTTCGCTTACGTCGCAAATACTGTGCTACTTGCCCGCGGACGGCAGCGAGGATCGTATCCGGCTGGTAAATCGTCTTATCGCCTTTGTCTATTCGCTAAAGCATGATCTGCGCGAGACGGATCCGACGCAGGATCTCGTGCGCCTTCTCGGGGAAGACGCTATGCAGAGGCTGCGTGCGAAGTGCTACGGGCCTACGGCAATTCTTAACGAGATACGCTATAACCTCGCAGAGCTGCAGATGCGTGAGCTGGTCTCGGAAGCCAAGCTCTGGATGCTCGATGCCCAGCTTAATGAGTTGGGGAAAACCGTTGGTGGCTGTGAGCGCATAGCATCCACACCGATTCCGTTTGCGTACGGGGTCTTGCTTCACCGTACCGCATACGCGTACTGCGTGATGCTCCCTTTCGGTCATGTCGATTCGACGGAGCTGTTTACCCCGATTATCTGCGTCTTCGTCGCCTACACCTTGATCGCGCTTGAGGCGATTGCCGATGAGATTTCCGAGCCGTTCAGTATGGCCCCCAACGCGCTGGCGCTGGACGCGATCTCGCGCAATATCGAGCGCTCGGTGACCGATACTGATGCTTCAGCAGTCAGCATCAGGAACGTGAAGCGTTCGGCGCAATGGCCATTAATCAGATATTCCCCGGAGCACCTCCGTTAAAGTCTTCAACTCATCGCTTGAAAATAGCTGGTTCATTGTTATCCAAGGGAATTGCATCCCGCTTCTCGAATCAATGAATGCGATGAGAGCGAGGTCCTTGTCCAGCAGGCATCGAAATATCCTGAATCCCAGCGTTGCATGCGTGATTAGATACTCGGCGCCGTGCCGGAGCGAAAACCCGACCTTCCCTTGCTGAAAGCGGGCGATAGGAGACTGCAAGCCATCGGTTACCCGTTCCGTGAGATGCTCCTCGAGCCAGTCATCGTACCCGAGGTCGGTTTCTCCGCTTGAGGTCTCGCTAAGCCATTGGTCAACACGATTTACGGAGATTTGGCGAGTTGGCGACGAAATATCGATACTATCCGATTCAATTTTCAATTTTCGGCGCAGATTTCTACTGAGTTGGATTCATTACGAGCGGATCTTGGCGGAAGCCCACTAATCCTTCCGTATAAGAATCACGACCACCCAATCTGGCAGTTTGGCCAGCTCGCAATGTAAGTGCATAAAAAGCATTTTTTCCGCGTCTCCGCTGGGGAGGTGGATAAAAGCTCATTTGTGGCGGGAGAGCCTCTCCGCGAGTCGCTTCCAGTGCCAGTGCCTATACACCTCAAGGAAGTGCTGCGGAATTCCTCCGGATTGGAAGCGCCGAGGCGCCTCCACGGATGCGCCGCGTCTGGTATGAAGCCTAGCGGCCGGCGCCGCCCGGGATAAGTACAGTTCGCCAGGTTGCGGCCAAGCACAGTGTGCTGCCCGCCCGGGCACGCCGAATGGCGCTGCCAGTCTCGGCACTCATCCTGAACAGGGCCTCGCGGCAGACATTCCATCCGGATGCCATCTTCCGACAATCCGTCACGCCATGCTCGCCGGTTTCGAGGCGTCGGCCCGGTCGCGTCCGCGATGCAGTCGGCCTACCTGCAGGGCGTGAAAACTGTACTCCCCATCTTGCTCAGAATTTGTGTGCTCCTCGGTTAGCGCGCTCCATCTACTCTTCGCCTACAGATTGCTTCTACTCGCACAGCCCCGATCCCCGGTTGCGGTGCAGCGCCCATCCACATAGGAACCATCGCTATGGACGAGTCTAAAACTCAAGGAAGAATTGAACCATATACCCATCCTGCCGCTGGTTGGGGGGCACTAAAGTATGTCGCCATCAATCTTCTAAAAGAGAGGGTAGCGGGAGGAAAGTATCGGACGCTATTCAAGCAGAATCAGCCGGATGGCTTYGACTGCCCCGGCTGCGCGTGGCCGGACCGGGAGCATGCCTCCACCTTTGAGTTCTGCGAAAACGGTGTGAAGGCGGTCGCTGCCGAAGCCACAAGCAAGCGCGTCACGCCCGATTTCCTGGCCCAGCACACAGTTGCGGAACTGCTGAAAYAGTCAGATTTTGAACTGGAGCAGCATGGCAGGTTGACGGACCCGGTGGTCTACGATTCAAAGACTGACAAATACAAGCCGATTGCCTGGGGCGATGCGTTCGCGCTTATCGCCAAACACTTGAATCGGCTTGATGACCCGAATCGTGCAACCTTCTATACGTCGGGTCGGGCCAGCAATGAAGCCGCGTTCCTGTATCAGCTTTTCGTGCGCGCCTACGGGACAAATAACTTCCCCGACTGCTCCAACATGTGCCACGAGGCCACCAGCCGGGGCCTGCCAGGTACGGTCGGGATCGGCAAAGCGACGGTGACGCTTGATGATTTTGAGCACTGCGACACGATCATCGTGTTTGGCCAGAACCCGGCGACCAATCATCCGCGCATGCTCGGCGAACTTCGCGAAGCCGCCAAGCGAGGCGTGACACTCGTATCGGTAAACCCGCTCCGAGAACGCGGACTCGAGCGCTTCACCAGCCCTCAGCATCCCCTGGAGATGCTGACGCTGTCGAGTACGCAGATCTGCTCGACATTCATTCGCCCAACGCTTAGCGGCGACTTCGCACTGCTGAAGGGCGTAGCGAAGCGCGTGGTGGAACTGGATGACGAAGCGCTCGCGAACGGGAAACCACGAGTGCTCGATGTGGACTTCATCAAGGCACATACCTCCGGTTTCAAGCAGTTCGCCGAAGATTTGAG
>NZ_JBFTLX010000047.1:0-33748 GCF_056396665.1 Cupriavidus sp. 05T313
CTTCTTGCGGCCGTTGGCGGCCAGCGCGTCGCGCACCTTCTGGTCGTCCCACGAGTTCATCGAGGTGCGTTCCAGCGTCTTCTGGTTGGGGAACACGTCCAGCAGCTCGGGGTAGGTGAAGCCCGAGAACGATTCGCTCTCCACGGTGGTGATGGTGGTGGGGATGTTGAAGATCTTGGCGGCCTTGGCCAGCCCAACGGCATTGTTCTTCATCGCCTGACGGTCCATCGACTGCACGCCGAAGGCCATCTGCGGCTGGTGGTCGATGAAGATCAGCTGGCTGTTTTGCGGGGTCAGCACTTCTAGCTTGGCGTTGGTCATGATTCTTTCCTGAGGTTGGGTTGTCGGGATCGTGCAGACATGACGCGGCACTGGCGGCAGACGGCCGATTCCCGGTGGGTTGCTGCGGCGCCCGATCACGGCAGCGGCGCGGCCGTGATGCGCGGGAGCGAGGCTGGATCTCTCTGCGCAAGCAACCCGAGCGAAGGCTAAACTTGCCCGGAGGAAATCACTATCGTCTGTTCGTATTAGTCGGCTGCCGTCGGGGTGTATGCCGGCAGGGCGGGCGCAGTAATCACAAGGCGCCTGATAGCTAACTTTATTGTGTCGACCACGGGTTAAAGAACAATAGACAACAATAGACAAAACCGGCGGCACAAATTGACAATACAAAGGCGAGACAGCGGCGTAGATTCCAGGCGGGGATGCCGCGCAGCCCCGGACAGCAACCGGCATGGCCGAGCGCCTGCCGGTCTTTTTTGACGCTGAATGGAGAAGCAGATCGTGACATCCCAAAGCCTGGAGCCCGCCGAGCCGAGCGCTCGGGACGACGCATTGGTGCTGGTCGTCGACGACGATGCCATGCTGCGCGGCGCGCTCGGCAATCTGTTCCGCTCGGTCGGCATGAATGTTGCATTGTTCGGCTCGGCCGCGGAGTTGCTCGAGTACCAGATGCCGGACGTGCCCTGCTGCCTGGTTCTCGATGTCAGGCTGCGCGGCCCGAGCGGACTGGACCTGCAGGCGCGCCTGGCGCAGCTGGGTATCCACGTGCCGATCATCTTCATGACCGGCTACGGCGATATCGCGATGACCGTGGCCGCGATGAAGGCCGGCGCCGAAGACTTCATGGCCAAGCCGTTCCGCGACCAGGACCTGCTCGACGCGGTATCGGTGGCGCTGGAGAAAGACCGGCGGCGGCGCGAGGGCATGCGCCGGCTCCAGATGCTGCGCGCCAGCTTCCAGACCCTGACGCCGCGCGAGTCGGAAGTCATGGCATTGGCGGTCTCCGGGCTGATGAACAAGCAGATTGCCGGCGAGATTGGCATCAGCGAGGTCACGGTGAAGATCCACCGCGGACAGGCGATGCGCAAGATGAAGGCGCGCACCTTTGCCGATCTGGTACTGATGGCGCAGAAATTGGGCGTGTGCCACGCCGAAGGCTAGGCCGGGCGCACCCGATGGCGGCAAGCCGGCGTGAAGAAAAGCCGGCCGGCCCCGGGGATGCTGGAGGCGCGGCCCGGCAAGGAGGAGACGCTGTACGGCAGGGCGGGGCCAGCCCCCGCCACACCCGCTGCCCGCTGCCCGCCGCCCGGATGCTCCAGTACCGCGAAGCGTCCCTGCTGGCGCCGTGCCTTGTCAGCATCATAGGTGTGCCGCATTGCCTATGCCGCTGTCCATCAGGACGGGTCGGCTAGCGTATGCGTTTAGGGAAATCAGACCTTGGTATGACTGACCACAATCGGGCCTGCGGCCCAAGCCCCCGCACGCCCCGCGCTCACGCCGCGGCCGGATAGTCGATGTAGCCACCGGCGCCGCCGCCGAAGAAGGACGAGGCATCGGGCGCGTTCAGCGGCAGGCCGCCGCGCAGCCGGACGGGCAGGTCGGGATTGGCGATGAACGGGCGGCCAAAGGCGATGATGTCGGCGCGGCCGCTGGCGAGCGCATGCTCTGCGCTGTCGCGCCCGTAGCCGCCCGCCAGCATCAGCACACCGTGGTAGGCCCCACGCAACTGCTGGATGATTGCGTCCCAGCGGGGATCGGCGTGCTCTTCCCTGACCGTGCCGACCATGGCCGGCTCGACCAGGTGCAGATAGGCCAGGCCACGGGTATCGAGCTGGCGCACGATATAGCCGAAGGTCTCTTCGGGCGACACATCGCCCATGCCCATGAAGCGTCCCATGGGCGTCAGCCGCACGGCAACGCGCGCGGGCCCCACCTCCGCCGCGATCGCGTCCACCACCTCCAGCAGCAGCCGTGCCCGGTTCTCGATGCTGCCGCCGTAGGCGTCATCGCGCTGGTTGCTGCTGGAATTGATGAACTGGTCGAGCAGGTAGCCGTTGCCGGCGTGGATCTCCACGCCGTCCATGCCCGCGGCCATGGCGTTGCGGGCGGCGCGCCGGTAGTCGGACACGATGTCGCGGATGCCATCGAGGGTCAGCGCCTGGGGCACCGGCACGTCGCCCCAGGCGCCGTTGCCCTGCGCGTCGATGATGTAGGTCTTGCCGGGGACGGGCAGGGCGCTGGGTGCCACGGGCAGCGCGCCGCCGGGCTGGAACACCGGGTGCGAAACGCGGCCGACGTGCCACAGTTGCATGAAGATGATGCCGCCCTGGTCGTGCACGGCGTCGCTGACGGCCTGCCATCCCTGGATCTGCGCCTCGCTATGGATGCCCGGCGTCCAGGCGTAGCCCTGGCCCTGCTGCGAGATCTGCGTGGCTTCGGTGACGATCAGCGCCGCGCCGGCACGCTGCCGGTAGTACTCGACGTTCATGGCGGTGGGCACGTTGCCGGGCTGGCCGGCGCGCGAGCGCGTCAGCGGCGCCATGGCAACACGATGCGGCAGGGTATGGTTGCCGAGGCGAATGGGGGTGAAGAGATGGTGGGTCACGGTGGTTCTCCGTCAGGTGCGATGGGGGGCGGCGGCTGCAGGCTCGCCTTTGCGCCGCGCTGCCCGTCTCGAAAAGAGATGACCTGAAGGTTAGGCGCCAACCCGTCGGCGGAGAATCGGGCCGCCGCGCAACGTTGCGTTGCGCTGGAAGCAAGGGGCAAGGGGCGGGGAAGGGGAAAGGGAAGGGGGGTCAGCCGCCCGCTTCTTTCCCGCCGGTCGGGCCGGGAATCCGCGAGAGAAAGTCGAGGAAGGCGGCGATGCGCCGCGAGCCGCGCTGGTTGGGCAGGTAGAGCGCGGAGATGGCCGAGCTGGCGCGGTTGGGGTTGACGGTCCAGTCGTCCAGGATGGCGGTCAGGCGCCCGCCCTGTATATCCTCGTCGACCAGCCAGTCGGGCAGCAGGGCGATGCCGCCGTCGGCCAGCGCCAGTTCGCGCAGCACTTCGGCGTTGTTGCTCCTGAAGGTGCCCGGAACGGGCACCTGGACTTCCTCGGCGCCGCGCAGGAAGGTCCACATCTGCTGGCCCGCGCCGTAGCTGAAGCGCAGGCACGCGTGCCCGGCCAGCTCCGCCGGCGCGGCGGGGATGCCGCGCTGCCGCAGATAGCCCGGACTTGCCACCACCCTGCGCCGGAACGTGCCGATCTGACGCGCCACCACCTCGTCGAGCGACGCGGCGCTGCCCAGGCGGATGGACAGATCAATGCGTTGGCCTAGCAGGTCGACGATCTCGTCGGTCAGCGTTACCTCCATCTCCAGTTTCGGATACTGCGCGAGCAGGCTGCCGAGGAACGGCGCGATGCAGCGGCGCCCGAACGCCACCGGCAGCGACACGCGAAGCTGGCCCACCGGCGTATCGCCGCGGTCGGCGATCAGCGCATCGGCTTCCGCCACCGCGTCGAGGATCTTGCGCGCCCGCTGGTAATAGGCTGCGCCAGCTTCGGACACCGTCACCTGCCGTGTCGACCGGTTCAGCAGCACGGTGCCCAGTTCCTGCTCCAGGCTGTCCATCATGCGGGTCACCGATGACGTGGCCAGGTTGACCCGGCGCGCGGCGGAGGAGAACCCCTTGGCGTCGACCGTCTCGACGAACAGCTTCAATGCCAGCAGCTTGTCCATGGGTAAGACTCCAGCGGAAAGGGGCGTCGGTTATCCTCGCAGGGACTTATTTGCCGGGCTTGTCGGGCGCGCGCAGGGAACGCATGACGGCAGGCGCGCCGTGGAGAAACATGTCCACCTTGCGGCGGATCACGGCGTCGATGTCCGAGGGTACCTTGAGGCCGTAGACCCATTTGCGCACGCCGAGATAGAAGATGGCTGCGTGCAGGCCCCATATCATCTCGACCTCGGCTTCCAGCTCCGCCGCGTTGCGCGGCTCCGGGATGCCGTACTCGGCACGCACCTCGGCCAGCACGGGCAGGAAGACCTTGCTGCGCAGCTTGTTGAGGTATTTGTTGTTGATGCCTTCGCGCGTGAGGCCGGCAAAGATGAAGACCCGGATCCATTCCTCGCGCAGGATCACGGATGCGTAGTCGAGGTAGAACGCATACAGCCGTTCGGTCAGCGGCGTGGCGCGGTCGGCGATCTGGCGTTCCCAGTCGGGCCGCCACTGGAACACTTCGCTGTAGACGCGATCGATCAGCGCCTCCTTGCTGGAGAAGTAGCGGTACAGCAAGGGCTGGGTGACGCCGCTCTGCTTGGCGAGATCGCGCGTGCTGCCGGAGAAGCCGTTGCGCGTGAAGTGTTCGATGGCCTTCTGCACGATCTGCTGCTCCCGCTCTTCGGGGAGCAGCCGTTTTCCGGTCTTGGCCGGTGCATCGTTCTCGGTCGGCGTTGCGTCTCGTTTCATTCGTTCACCTGTGGCAGGCACGTCCCGTGCGGAGCGCTTGCGGCATTGTACCAATCGGGTGATAAATTGAGGCGCGGCCGGGCTGCCGGCAGTGCGGCCGGCAGCACAGGGCACGGGTGCTACCTCGGCTTGACCAGCCCGAGCTCGCAATCGACCAGCTGATTGTTGAAGGCGCCGCGTTCGCGCGCACCGCGCGCGGACCGGTCGGTGACCGAGAACACGTAGATGCCGGCAAAGGCCACCAGCATGGAGAACAGCGCCGGATACTCGTACGGGTAGATGGCACTCGCATGGCCGAGTACCTGCATCCACACGGTCGGGCTCAGCACCGTCAGCACCACCGCGGTCAGCAGCCCGAGCGAGCCGCCCGCCACGGCGCCCCGCGTGGTCAGCCCGCGCCAGTAGATCGACAGCAGCAGCACCGGGAAATTCGAGCTGGCGGCGATGGAAAAGGTCAGGCTGACGATAAAGGCGATGGTCTGCTTCTCGAACAGGATACCCAGCAGGATGGACAGTACGCCCAGTACGAGCGTGGTCATCCGGGAGACGCGCATCTCCTCCTTGTCGGTGGCGTTGCCCTGGCGCAGGACCTTGGCATAGAGATCGTGCGAGATGGCCGAGGAACCAGCCAGCGTCAGCCCCGCCACCACGGCCAGGATGGTCGAGAACGCCACCGCGCAGATGAAGCCGAGGAACAGGTTTCCGCCGACGGCATGGGCCAGGTGCACGGCCACCATGTTGACGCCGCCGATCACCGCGCCAGCGGGCGTGTGGTAGGCCGGATCGCTGGCCACCAGCGCGATGGTGCCAAAGCCGATGATGATGATCAGCGCGTAGCCGGTGCCGACGATGCCGGTGGCATAGAGAATGCTCTTGCGTGCCGCCTTGACGTCGCCGACGGTGAAGAAGCGCATCAGGATATGCGGCAGGCCGGCGGTGCCGAAGATCAGCGCCAGGCCGAGCGATACCGCCGAGACGGGATCGGAGACCAGGCCGCCCGGGCTCATGATGGCCGCGTGCTTGCCGTGGGCCTCGATGGCCTGCGCGAACAGCGCGTTCAGGCTGAAGCCGAAGCGGCTCATGACCATGAACGCCATGAAGGCAGCGCCGGCGAGCAGCAGCACCGCCTTGATGATCTGGATCCAGGTGGTGGCCAGCATGCCGCCGAAGAACACGTAGACCACCATCAGCACGCCGACCAGCACCACCGCCGCCGTGTAGCTGAAACCGAACAGCAGCTCCACCAGCTTGCCGGCCCCCACCATCTGCGACACCAGGTACAGCAGCACGATGACGATGGAACTGGACGCGGAGAACGCGCGGATGGGCCGCTGCTGCAGGCGGTAGGAGACCACGTCCGCCAGCGTGAAGCGGCCGAGGTTGCGCAGCGGCTCGGCGATCAGGAACAGGATGATCGGCCAGCTGGCGAGAAAGCCGATGGAATAGATCAGGCCGTCGTAGCCGCTGGTGAAGACCAGCGCGGAGATGCCCAGCAGGGAGGCCGCCGACATGTAGTCGCCGGCGATGGCCCAGCCGTTCTGCAGGGCGGTGATCTTGCCGCCGGCGGCGTAGTGGTCGGCCACGCTGTGGTTGCTCCTGGCGGCCCAGCGCGTGACCAGGAGCGTGGCGGCGACGAACACCAGGAACATGGCGATGGCGATGACGTTCATGCCCTGGCCCACCGGACCCGGCGCCGCGAACGCGGGCAGGGCGGCAAGCAGCAGGGCTGCGGCAGTGGCGGAAATGGCGGTTTGCTTCATTTTGCTGCCCCTTGCTTGAGGTCGCTGATCCGCTGGTCGTACACGGTGTTGGTGCGATGCACGTACACCGCCACCAGCAGGAAGGTCACCGCGAACATGCCGAAGCCCACGGGAATGCCCACGCTCATGGGCTGGCCCAGGGTCAGTTGGCGGCCCAGCAGCGCGGGCCGGAAGGCGAGCGTGAGGATGTAGCCGAAGTACACCGCCAGCATGGTGGCGGTCAGGGCCCACGCGAACCTGCGCCGCGCGCGCACCAGGGACTGGAATGCCGGATTGGCGAGCAGGGGATTCGGTGGGGCCGCGGCGGGCGTGGCGCTTTCGCGGGCGGCTGCGGCAAAGGTGGGGGCGGTGTGATCCAAGGTTGTCTCCGTTTGGGGGCGGTTGGTTTGGCGTGGGGCGGCGGCGCGCTCAGAAGCGCGTCGACACCGCCGTCTCGCGCATCACGGCTTCCGGCGTGCGATAGCGCTCGGCCATCTGGCGGTCGGTCTCGTTCTTGAGCTGCGCCTGCATATAGGCGCCGAGGTGGCGCGCGTGCCGGACGATGGCCGCACCCACCTGCACGCGCTCGGCGCTGTAGCTCTCCAGTGCGGCACTGACGCTGTCATGCGCTTGCAGCGCGTTGACCAGCGACATGGCGTCGCCCGCGGCCTTGGTCACGCCCATGCCGCAGTGCGGGCGCGCCACGAAGGCGGCGTCGCCGAGCAGCGCCACGCGGCCGAACGCCATGCGCGGCACCTCGAGGTCGAAGATGGGCTGGAACAACGGCTGCGCGGCCTTGGCCACCACCTCGCCGAACTGGGGTGCCAGGTTGGCCAGCGCGGCTTCCTCCATGCTCGCCAGCACGTCCGGCCGGATCAGCGCCGGCGGGATGCCGCCGGACCAGCGCTTGCCGCTGGCGTCGGTCAGCAGGTTGGGCAGGTCCATGTCTTCGCTGGTGGCGCGGTACCACACGAAGTTGTAGCGGCGCTCGCCAACCCGGGTGCTGTTGCCCTGGCCCGCCACCGGGTAGCCGAGGATCTGCTCGCGCGGCGGCAGGCAGAAGGCGAACTTCTCGAACAGCATGTCGCGCGTGGCTTCGCTCAGGCTCGTTTCGTCCACCAGGCCGCGCCACGCGATGTAGCCGGCGTACTGGAGCCGGGCCTCGGGCAACAGGCACTCGCGCAACGCGGAGCGGAAGCCGTCCGCGGCGACCACAAGATCGGCGTGATGGATCGAGCCGTCGTCCAGCATCACCACGGCGCGGCCGGGCTCGCTGCGCACCGACACCACATTGGCGCCCGTGCGGTAGGTGCCTCCGGTGAAGGCGGAGCGCAGCACGTGGTACATCTTGCCCCATGCTGTCAGCGTTTGCGGCAGCTCCCGCTGGGCCAGGACGCTGCCGTCCTGGCCCAGCGTCAGCCGGGACTTCACCTGCACGCCGATGGCGTCGTCCACCTCGACCCCGGCGGCGGCCAGGGCCTCGAACAATTCCGGATGCGTGACGATGCCCGCGCCGCGCCCGGCAAGGGCTTCGGGAACGCGCTCGCATACCTCCACTTCCCACCCGCCGCGGGCGAGCAGGTTGGCCGCGAACAGCCCGCCCAGCGAGCCGCCCACGATGATGGCCTTTGGCCGTGTCGATAGGGCTGTCATGGTCAGTCTCCTGCCACTGCGGGGAGGGGCGCGCGTGCGCCGTCGCCCGGGATTTCAAGGCCCGCCACCTCGGCGGCGGGGTAGTTCAGTTCAATGGTGACGCCGGAAGGGTCCTCGATGAACACCTGGTGCAGGCCCAGGCTGGGGACGGTGCGGTCGCGCCACGGGATGCCCTCGGCTTCCAGCCTTGCCCACATCTGCGCCACGCCGGTGGCCAGGAAGGCGATGTGGTCGAGGGTGCCGGTACCCGCCGCCGCAAGGGCGCGGTCGCCGAGGTAGGCGGACAGCCCGCCGGGGTTGTCCGGGGCGACGCCGATGATGTGGACGGTGCCGAAGTCACCTTCGTCACCGCCCATGTACAGCCATGCGCCGGGGAAATCGAAAGGCGGGCGATAGCCTTGCCTGAAGCCGAGAATGCGTTCGTAGAAGGCGCAGGATGTCTCGAGGTCCGTGGTGCGGATCGAGAAGTGCGCGAGTTTGCGGATTGCCATGGTTGCCTCTGCTATTGATCGACCGATTAGTGATCGGTTGATAAATTGTAGGGCGACTGAGTAAAACGGCCAAGGGTGGGCAGGGGGGTACTTACCCTGATCGGCGGGTCGCGCGCCGGGTGGGCCACTTCGCTGAGGCACGGGCCTGTGCCTCAGTGAAGTGAGATCCCCTTGATGCGGTTGCCCATGTGGGCAACGGCAGCGCCGGATGCAATGCGCAGATCAATGCTTGGTAGCAGCACACTTGCACCTCACGCAAGTAAGACTTAAGCATCTTCTACTTCCGAATTGATCCACAGGCACTAGCATTCCAAGACGCGGCGAGATGGGAACCATGATGCTAGCCCGGGACACGGCGGCGGCGCCCACAGAAACCACTAGTGAGGCGCACCTGAAGGGCTTCGTGCGCGCTTGCGCGGTGCTTACCGGGTTCGAACCTATCAAACTTCATGGAATCTCTCTCGTGCAACATCATCTCGACTTCGTATGCCTGATCACTGGAACTGCTGCAGTGGACGAACTCATCAGGCGGATCACCCGATTTCCCAATGAGGGACCGCACCAGGGTCGCACCACGGCCCGGTCTGGCGTGCGATCCACACCCATCCTCCGGCGCTAAGCAGCAGGGCTACGGTGCGCGGGCCGAACCACCGGCCGCAACGATCGCGCTGATTCGCCGCACTCGATAGTCGTCACCTCATTTGCCGGAAGGCAGATTTCCGCAATCTCGCCCAGGTTTCTGTGGGAGGCAACATGCGCCCAATGCCGGACCCCGACGTCTGATTCCCTGTTCATGGCGGTATCTCTGTTCAAGATATGCCGTCATGAATAGGGAAGACTAATGTCAATTATTCACGGAACCCTATCCTGTCAATTCAACAATAATTCGACTCCCTATCTGGAGAGATTTAACAATTTCATAGTTCCTGAATGAAAAAGGAGAAAATTATGTCAGGTTAGACGTAAAGAACATCGACGCCACGCAGCGGCATCCTGATCGTTTTTCGCTTAACACTTTTTCCGTAGCAGGAGACACACCATGAGACCGGTCCAGAAGATCACCGTCAACAACAAAGGCGGGTACGTGTTCAATTTTTCCGTCCAATGGCTTGGTAGCGACGGCAAGTGGAATACCACCGAGTGGAACAGCGGAAATTATCCCGTGGCGCAGTCCAGGACATCTCCCCCGCTCGACACAATCGGTGTCCCGGCCGATGCGCTGGCTGTGACGCCATACGGGCACGCGGTGGCCGGGACTTCCGGTCAGGGAACACCGTTTGTTGGTTTCGCGCCGAACAATCAGATCGCAACATATGATGCAGTCGGGACGACTTACATTGGCTTTGCAATCAATCTGATTGAGTAGGCAGCAAACTCTCCTCTGTGAGGCCCGGCATCAGCGTTCCTGCGATCCGTCATCGGGGGGAGGCCGGCGCCGGGCCTCACCTTGCCCGATCGTCCAGTTTTCATATAACAGCCTGATGGATCGCCGGAGGGAATTACCATGAGACAAGTCAATAAAATTGGTTGCCTTAACAATGGCATCTTCAAGATGAACTTTTCGATTCAATGGTTCGATTCGAAGGGGAGTTGGCATACCTCCGACTGGAATAGTGGCAACTTCGACAACGGCCTGTACAAGGTGAGTCCTCCACTTTCGTCGATCGGGATCCCGGCAGACGCGATTGGGGTGGCGCCCTACGTTTCCGCGGTTCTGGGAGCAAGTAACCGGGGGACGCCCCTGGTGCAGCCGGCGAGTAACGGCAGGCTGGCCGCGTATGAGGTCACGGGGACGACCCTGGACTTCCGTGTTCTGCCACTGCCGTGGAGGAACTGGGCGCAGAACATCGTTCATACGATGACGATCGATGGCGAATACTACTTCTCTCCGACGAGCCGCGCAGAACTCCAGGGCATCGTGCGCCAGGCAGTGCAGGCTGGCGCGACGGTTCGTGTTTCCGGCCAGCGGCATGCGCAGCCGCCGCTGGTCGCCGAGGACAATCGCCTCGCCCCCGCTCCCGACCAGTGGCTCATCGACCTTTCCTGCTATAAGGACCTCGGTCCCGGCGGCGACCAGTCGATCGTGCTGCATCAAGCGGAAGGCACGGTCACGGTGAATACCGGCGTCCGCGAAGATGAACTGGATGCGTTCCTGACCGCCAACGACATGATGCTCAAGACCGTTACCGCGGGCGGCTTCTTCAGCCTTGGCGGGATGACGGCGGTCGATGTGCATGGGGCGACAATCAACGCGCCGATCTTCGCGGAAACGGCCTCGGCGTTCAGCATCATGGGCCCGGATGGCCAGGTGAAGACCATCGACACACAGACTCCGGCGGAGGGTGGCTGGTCGCCCTTACAGTTCGCGCGCGTCTCTCTCGGTGTGCTGGGGGTCGTCACCTCCGTCACCGTCGATGTATTGCCACGCCCGTGGGCCACGACCTTGAGCCCAGGCAAGAACAGCCGGATTACGTGTATGGATGAGACGGCGTTCGTCGCCCAGTTCAAGACGCTGCTCGCGGGCCATGACCGCGTTGAGTCCTTCCTCAACCCGTACAACAGCAACTTTCTCGTCTTGTGGTGGGACGTGGTCGCGTCGCCGTCGACGAAGATTCCGAACCTGAAGCCAAGTGTCCCGGATGCGTGCACCCTGGCGGGAGAGGATGTCTTTGGCGCGCCCTACCTGATACCGCTGGAGCCCATCATCGAGCCTCCGCTCATCGCGGCGCAGTATGCTGGAATCACAACCGCTGCGAGCGCGATCATTGATGCCGGATACCTGACTGTCGAAACGCTCTTCGATCAGGCCACGGCTGTCTACTCTGACTTATGGCTGACGAAGGCCTCCCGCGTGATCTTCATGTCCTATTTCATCGAGCTTCCTGCGCTCGACGACGCGGGGCTAGGCAAGGCCTGGCAGGGCCTTGATGCGGTGATGGCTCGTATCAGGAGTTCCACCGATTTCCTGGTGGTTGCACCGATGGAATTCCGCTTCGTCCGCGGCGGCAACACCGCATTGGCCGGGACATACACGGACACCCCCAATGCAACCTTCGTCAATCTGGACCTTATCGGGTACGTGCCGGCCGTCGCAGGGTCCGAGTACCCCGACCGTCTGCTCCATTTCTTCGCGGACATCGAGCGAGCCTGGGTTGCGCTGGGAGGAATGCCGCATACCGGCAAGATGTTCGGCTTCTACGACCCGGGTCAACCTGCCGGGACCTTCTCGCCGCCATTCAACCCGGTTTTCCTGCAGGATCTCGCGAAGCGCCGCAGTGTTCGAACCAAGGCCTTCGACGCCTACCGGCGAACCTGCGATCCGAAGGGCAGTTTCCGCAGTAGTTTCGTGGCGGCGCTGCTGGGAGACACGAATTTGCCGGGCAAGCCAGGCTGAGCCAGCTACCTAGGGGGCCGTCCTATCGATCACGATCCGCACATCGCTGCTTCCCAAAGCAACCGGACCGACTTGCCCAAACAGGTCGCCGGCGTGCGGCATCGCGGTTCCGCCGGGAGAGATGCGCGCCTCTAACATGACCTCGGCATGCCCAGAGAGGCGGTTGGCCGGGGAAAGCGCCAGCGTATCGTCCAGCGTGAACGTGACTGGCAGGTCGCGCACCTGCCGCTTCAGTACGGCAAGCGGCATGCGCGGGCCCTGTACCGCACGGGTGAAGATGAAGACCGTGTCGCCGGGCGCGCGGCGCAACCGTGCCGGTCACCACCGCGGGGCTCTCACGCCGCGTCAGCTCCGCAGTGCCAGGCTTACCTTAAAAGATGTGCCGCACGCCGACCGTGACGCCAACCATGCTCTTCTGCCCCGTCATCGTCGGATAGTTGAACGCGAAGGCAGTCGCCGCGCTATCGAAGCTCAACCCGCCGTTACGCGCGTACCCGGCGGACAGGTAGACGTCCGTGCGCTTGGTGAAGTTGTAGTCGGCGATAAAGCTGTACTGCTGCATGTTGGCGGGGTTGGTCTGCGGCGCGCCGACTGCCGCGCGCGCGGATTTCACGTCGGCGTAGTAGTAGGCGAGCGACAAGCCCAGGGCCGGCGTGGCCTGGTAGTTGACGCCAGCCCACCAGTAGTCGTCGCGCAGCAGCGTGCTGCCGTTGCTGAAGTCAGCCTTGTTCCAGCGATAGCCGCCCATGACCTTGAGCGGGCCTGTAGCGTAGCTCGCGGCGCCGGCAAACTTGCGTACCGTGCCGGGCTGCCCGGTGGTCACGGCCGGTCTCCATTCGTCATAGGCCAGCGACGCCCCGAATCCATTGCTCAGGTACTGCAGCGAGGCGCCAAAGGCGGTGTTGTCGCTGAAGTGTCCCGGCGTCTCGCCGGCGCCGCCGTTGGCCAGCGCCGTGCTGGCGTTCAGTACCGAGACGCCGGTGCCGAAGGAGTAATGCGCCACGGCCTGGAGCCCGCCGAACTGGCCGGTGTACTTGACCATATTGCTTTCGCGGTAGTTCAGGCCCATCCACCAGATGCCCGGTTCATAGGTGGCCGCAAACCGCAGCGGCGAGAAGTTGGCAAGGCCATCGAAGAAGCTGGTGTACTGGCGGCCCACCGTGATCTTGCCGTAAGCGCTGTTCTGCAACCCGACGAACGACTGGCGCCCGAACAGAACGCCCGACTGCAGGTTGCCGGTATCGGGCTGGAAGCCGCTCTCCAGCACGAACAGCGCCTGGTTGCCGCCGCCGAGATCTTCCACGCCGCGCAAGCCCCAGCGCGATGCGGAAAGTCCGCCGACGCTGGGTTGCGCGAAACGGTAGCCGCCGACGTTCGGTGTTGCCGGCGATGCAGCCACCCGATTGACGTACTCCACGGAAGCGTCGATCACGCCATAGAGGGTAACGCTCGATTGTGCCTGCGCTGCGCCGCTCACCGCGCACAACGCCGCCAGCGCGACCAATGTTCTTTTCATGCTATGTCTTCTCCTTGTGCTTGTTTTCAGAGTCACCGGGAACCAGCCTCCTCGTCGGATCCCGTGATGGCATTAGAGCGTGGCGCTCCTTTTTTCCGACCCACCCAAAAGGGAGTGAATCGCTGCGATGGTGGTTTTAATCCCGCAGAAAATCGGCGAGGCGGTCAGTACCTATTGACGAATGCGGAAGATGATTCCTCGCAACGCGGGCCAGCCGACAGCCAGTCGGCGGTCAGTCAGCCTTGGCCCCGGTCGACTTGATCAGTCGCGCCATCACCGGCTCGAGCGTCTCGAAGTCGCGCTTGAATTCCGCCGAGGAACTGCCGACCGGCTCCAGCGCAAGCATCTGCAGCCGCTCTTTCATCGGCGCGGCGTTGACCGAAGCGCGTGCCTCCGTTTCCAGGCGGGCCAGTACCGGCGCGGGCGTGCCTGAGCGCGCCATCAGGCCAACCCAGCCGGGCGGGCTCAGTTCCTGGTCCTTCAGGCCGATCTCGGCAAGGGTCGGCACGTTCGGCAACGCCTTGACGCGCTGCTTGCCCACGATCGCCAGCGCGCGCAGGCGCCCGCTCTGGATATGCGGGCCCAGCGTGCTGACCGAGCCGATGGCCCACGAGATGTTGCCGCCGATCATGTCCTGCGCCATCGGCGCTTCGCCCTTGTAGGCGATATGGGCCATGTCGAGCCCCCGGGACTGGTTGAGGTAGGCGCCCAGCAGATGCGGGAAACTGCCGGTGCCATAGGAGCCATAGCTGACCTTGCCCTTGTTCTGCGCGGCCCAGTCGAAAAACTCCTGCATGTTCTTGACCGGGATCTTGCTATTGACCGCGAACACGACCTGGCCGATGCAGATCTCGGAGACAAAGGCCAGGTCGCGCCGCACGTCGTAAGAGACGTGCGAGTAGAGATACGGTGTGTTCATGATCGGCGCGGAATGCGTGATCAGCAGCGTGTAGCCATCCGGTGCGGCGCGCGTCACCGCCTGGACGGCCAGCATGCCCGCGGCGCCAGGCTTGTTGTCGACGATGATGGTCTGGTCCAGCCGCTTGCCCATATCGTCGGCCAGTGCGCGCGCGATGGTGTCCGTTGCGCCGCCGGGCGGTGCGGGTACGACGAACGTGATGGTGCGCGCGGGATAGCTTTGCGCGCCGCAAAGCGCGCTCCAGGCAAGAACGGCAACGGCAAAGAGAGTCTTCTTACGCATTTGGCATGACCTCGCGGTGAGTTGGGAGTGGTGCCCGCCTGGCAGGGGTCGGCGTGGTCACGCCGTGCTGGCCGGAAGGGCTGCTCAAGTGCGACGGTAGGGGATGCGCGAAGGGCTGTAACCAGCCATATTGGCGGGGCGGGATTTCACTATCCGGGTGAACCCGATGGGCGCCGCCGCGCGTTTCGGTAGCGCTCACGCACGACGCGACGGGCTGGGGCCGGAGGCAGTGTGTTTGAGGCCCGGAAAAAAAGAACTCCGGCCGCGAGGCCGGAGATCAAGACCCTGCCGGCATCGAGCGCCGTCAAGGTGGAGACACGGAAAGGGCCGTCCCGCCGCCCGGTTTGTGCTTCGTTGCGGGCCGGCGGCCAGACATGCGTGACCGCCGGCGACTCAGGCCAGCATACGTTGATCAGGATGCGCGCGCCCCCGCCAGAAGGGAGGGGCGCGGGAGATGGCTCTCAGGATGGCGCGTGCCCTCCCAGTGGCGAAACCCTTGCCGTCTGGTCCGGGCGGCCATCGCTGGTGCCCAGGTAGAACACGCCGGCGGCGTGCAGCGCCGTGCGGTCCCCGACCATGATCCGGCAGTTCACGTTGGCGACGCGCCGGCCTTGCTTGAGCATGTCCACATGCGCCTCCACCCAGTCGCCGGCATGTGCCGGGCCAAGATAGTCCACGCTGAGATGCAGCGTGCGGGGCTGCAGGGTGCCGAAGCGGCGCACCATGACGATCCCGAACGCACTGTCGGCCAGCATGGCCATGAAGCCCCCGTGCACGATGCCGATGGCGTTCAGGTGTTCGTCGGCGATGCGCACGCCCACCACCGGCCGCTCCGCGTGCAGGTAGAAATCGGCACAATGGCGCATGAAGCCCCTGGCGCCGGCAAGCGGCTCGAAGCCGGCCGGCACGCCGCGGTCTTGCGGATCCCGATGGGGCAGGATTGCCGCCACGGAAGATTGCGATTGAGACATGGAATTCACTCTATGGTCAGGGCGGCCCGGCGTCGCGGGGCCGTCATCACGCGTGGGGCAGGAAACCAAGGCCCAGTTCACGCAGGCGCGCCACCGACTGTGCGTCGAACCCCCAGTCGCGCAGCGCCGCGGCGCCGTGTTCGCCGCGTGCCGGCGCGGGCCCTGTGACTTCCGACGGCGTGCCGAGAAAGCGCGGCGCCGGCCCCGGCTGCACCACGCCGGCCACTTCGACAAAACTGCCGCGGGCGCGGTGCTGCGGATGATCGGGCGCTTCGGCGAAGCCCAGCACCGGCGCCACGCAGGCATCGCTGCCTTCGAAGATGGCGCACCACTCGTCGCGCGTGCGGGTCAGGAAGACCGCTTCGAAATGCTGGCGCAACACCGGCCAGCCGCTGCGGTCATGCTGCCTGGGCAGGTCTTTGCCGGCCAGGCCGAGTTTTTCGAGGAGTTCGGCATAGAAGCGCGATTCCACCGCGCCCACCGCCATGTAGTGGCCGTCGCTGGTGCGATAGCTGTCGTACCAGGGGGTGCCGCCGTCCAGCAGGTTGCTGGCGCGCTGCTCGCGCCAGTTGCCCGAAGCCAGCAGACCCCAGACCACGGCGCCAAGCTGCGCGGCGCCCTCGATCATGGCCGCGTCCACGACCTGGCCCTTGCCACCGCGCTGCACATTGAGCAGGGCGGCAACCACGCCCAGGGCGAGCAGCATGCCGCCGCCGCCATAGTCGCCCACCAGGTTCAGCGGCGGCACCGGCGCTTCGCCCGCGCGGCCGATGCCGGACAGCACGCCCGACAGGGCGATGTAGTTCAGGTCGTGGCCGGCGCGCTCGGCCATGGGCCCGGTCTGGCCCCAGCCGGTCATGCGCCCGTACACCAGCTTCGGGTTGCGGGCCAGCGCCACGTCCGGCCCCAGGCCAAGGCGCTCCATGGTGCCGGGCCGGAAGCCCTCGATCACCACGTCGGCGCGCTCGATCAGCTCCAGCGCGGCGTTGCGGGCCTCGGGCTGCTTGAGATCGAGCGTGACCGAGCGCCGGCCCCGGCCCGTGACGTCCACCCGCTTGCCGGTGGCGGACTTGGGGCCCAGGTCGGTGGGCGCCACCGGCCGGTCGATGCGCAGCACGTCCGCGCCCATGTCGGCCAGCAACATGGCCCCGAACGGGCCCGGCCCGATTGCCTCGAACTCCACTACGCGAATGCCGCTTAGTACACCCATTGCTGATCCTGTGAACGGTCTGGCCGGGCGCGGCGCGGCGTCCTGGCCGGTTTGGAAGGGGCCGGAGCGGGCAAATGCCGCCGGCGTCATGGGGCAAAGTAGAACAAATTGCGGCCATGCGCGGACCTACCCGCGTCGGGTAGGGGACCACGCCGGGCGCTCGGAGAGGCATATCCGGCCCCTATAATCCAGGCACCAGATCCCTTCGCGATAGCGCGCTGCCCCCCCCCACCCGGAAAGCAGTGCTTACAAGGCTTCCCAGCATGTCCGACTCCGGCGAGCAGCTGGCGGGAACGCGCGCTTCACCCGAGCGCCCGGTCCAGCCAATCACGCCCACCAAACTCACTCCGCCGCGCGGGGCGCGCCACCTGATGCCCCGCGAGGCCTTGATGGCGCGCCTGGTGGACGCGCGCCGCCAGCGCTGCGTGGTGATCCAGGGGCCGGCGGGCAGCGCCAAGACCAGCACCTTGCTCGCCTGGCGGCAGGCCCTGCTGACGCTGGACTTCGATGTGGCCTGGCTCTCGCTGGCGCCCGAAGACAACGACCTGACCAGCTTCTTCCATGGACTGCTGGCGAGCCTCGCCGCGGTGGACGCGGCGATGGTGCGCGAAGCAGAAATCCTGATGGGGCGCGACGGCGACGAGTCCGCGGCCGAGCACTGGGTGATCACGCTGGTGCGCGGCATCGCAAGCCGCCGGCGGGAACTGGTGCTGATGCTGGACGACGTCCACCTCCTGGACGATCCCCGGATATTCCAGGCGCTGCGCTGGCTGCTCGACTACGCGCCGCCCCACCTGCACGTGGCCCTGGCCTCGCGCAATGCGTTGCCGCTCTCGCTGGCGCGCCTGCGCAACCAGGGCCTGGCGACCGAATTCGACCTGCGCGACCTGCGTTTCACGGCCGAGGAGTCCGAGCGTTTCCTGCGCGAACAGCTTGGCAGTATCGACAGGCGCGACGCGCAGGTGCTGCACGAGCTGACCGATGGCTGGGCTGCGGGCCTCCAGCTGTTCGCGATCGATGTCAAAGGCAAGCAGGGGGCAGGCTTTGCGCGGGTGCAGGTGCGCGACGCCCAGGCGTTTGCCAGCTATTTCGAACGCGAGGTGCTGGTGCGCCTGGCCGGCGGCGATCTGCACCTGCTGACGCGCATGGCCGTCTGCAACCGCTTTTGCGCGTCCTTGTGCGCCACGCTGCTGGGGCGCCCGGATGCCGCCGGCGAGATCGCGGCCAGGCTGGCCCGGCTTGACGCGGATGACCTCTTTATCACGCAGATCGGTGGCGGCCAGGACGGTGAAACCTGGTACCGCCTGCATCCGCTGCTGCGCGAAGTCCTGCTGGCCCGGCTGGCGGAGTTGCCGCCGGCGGAGCAGCACGCGCTGCACGCGGCGGCCTGGCACTGGTTCGGCGCGCAGGGGCACATCGACGAAGCGGTGCGCCATGCGGTCCGGGCGGGCGACGCGGCCGCGGCGGCGGACCTGGTGGAAACCTGCGCGCACGACCTGCTGGC
The DNA here is from genome assembly GCF_056396665.1 of Cupriavidus sp. 05T313. NCBI lineage: Bacteria > Pseudomonadati > Pseudomonadota > Betaproteobacteria > Burkholderiales > Burkholderiaceae > Cupriavidus > Cupriavidus sp. 05T313. Next base: position 18,411 of record NZ_JBFTLX010000047.1, read on the forward strand.
GCGCGGGGAACTCAGCCAGCTCGCGGGGCTGGTGCGGCAGCTGCCGCCGGAACAGGTCACGGCGCGCTTCGACCTGCATCTGGTGCTGGCCCACTTGCAGATGTATGCCGGCGAGATCGATGCGCTGACGCAGAGCATCGAGCAGATGGCGTCGCAGCACGAACGGCTCGGCCCCAGGCAGCGCTATGCGCTGGCACTGCTGCGCGGCGGGCTGGCGCTGCAGCGCGACGACACCGACTTGGTGGTGGCCTTGCTGCCGGAACTGCAGCGCGTGCCGTCCGACGCCGACGATTTCACCTACGCGGGGCGCGGCAATGTGCTGTCGTGGATGTTTATCCACCGCGGCGAGTACAAGCAGGCGCGCAAGGTGCTGGAGGAGGGCGCGTTGCATGGAGGCGCGCCGCGCGGCGTCCTGCTGGGACGCTGCATGGGCGGCATGACCCATGCGGCCGAGGGACAGTTCCTGCTGGCCGAGCGCATCTTCTGCGACGTGCTGGCGCAGGCCGAGCAGCAGGGCCCGGCCTACATCGGCATTGCCTGCATGGCCGCGGCGCTGCTTGGCGAGGCGCTCTACGAACTCAACGATGTCGATGCCGCGCGCGAGTTGCTGGAAAAGCGGATCGACGTGCTGGAGCGCGTCTCGATCCCGGATACCGTGCTGCGCGGCCTGATGGTGCTGGCCAACGCGCACTGGCAGGGCGGGCGCCGGCTGGAGGCGCGGGCCAGCCTGGAGCGTCTGGAAGACTATGCGGCGCGCCATCGTGTCGACCGCCTGCTGGCGAACGCGCTTTGCCTGCGCTCGCGCTGGTTGCTGGAAGAGGGGGAGATCGACGAGGCGGACGCCAGCCTGTTGCGCCTGGAAGCGCTCGCTGCCCGCTATGCGGGCGCGGCCCGCAGCACCGCCTGGGAGATCAGCGTCTGCGCGCAGATGGCGCGTATCGGCATGTGCCTGCACCGCAATGATTTCGACGGCGCCATGGCGCGGCTCACGCCGCTCAACGCGCTCTCCGAAGCCGGCGGACGCTGGTGCCGGGTGGCCAGCCTGCGGCTGCAGATGGCGTTTGCCGAACAAGGCCGCCGCAATCCCGAAGGCGCCCGCGGGCACCTCGTCGAAGCGCTGCGCCTGGGGCATCGGCTCGGGCTGATGCGCAGCCTGCTGGATGTATCGCCGCGCTTGCGTGACAGGCTCGAAGGCTTGCCGGCGGAGCAGGGGTTCGACCCGGTGCTTGGCTTCTACGCGCAGCGGCTGATGGCGGCGACGGCACCGGCCGGGCAGGAGGCGGCGCCGTCCGTGTCCCTTCCGGCTCACCCGGTGACCGATACGCTCAGCGAACGCGAGAACGAAGTGCTAGGCCTGCTTGCGCAGGCGCTGCCCAACAAGAAGATCGCACGGGTGCTCGGCGTTTCGCTGGACACCGTCAAGTGGCACCTGAAGAACATCTACGGCAAGCTCGACGTGTCGGGCCGCGACGAAGCGGTTGCCCGCATGCGCGACTACAAGACCGCGCAACCGCAGCACGCCCACCCCACCCGCTAGGGCACCGGCCGCGCAGGCCACCCTCGCCACCCTCGCCCGTACCTACCCCTACCCCTACTCCACCGGGGTAGGTACTTTTCCCCGCCCGGCAACCAGAATACTTCCATCAAGGCAGCGATCCCCGGTCCGGACTCACCGCGACAGACGCTGGCCTCGCAACCGACCAATGAGGAGCTTCTGGTGGAAATCAAGCGCACCGTCTATCGCGACGACCATGAAATGCTGCGGGAAACCGCGCGCCGGTTCTTCGAGCGCGAATGCCTGCCGCGCCAGGCACAGTGGGACAAGGACGGCCTGGTCGACCGCGAGACCTGGCTCAAGGCCGGCCGCGACGGCCTGCTGTGCGTGACCGTCCCCGAGGAATACGGCGGCGGCGGCGGCGATTTCGGCCACTCGGCGGTGCTGGCCGAGGAGTACCACCGTTCCGGGATCTCCGGCCCGAGCTTTTCGGTGCACTCGGACATTACCGCGCCGTACATCGTGCGCCTGGGCACCGAGGAGCAGAAGCGCGAATGGCTGCCGCCGATCTGCCGCGGCGAAAAGATCCTGGCGATTGCCATGACCGAGCCCGGCACCGGCTCCGACCTGAAGTCGATCCGCACCACCGCCGTACGCGACGGCGACGACTTCGTCATCAACGGCAGCAAGACCTTTATCTCCAACGGCCTGAATGCCGACATGGTCGTGGTGGTCTGCAAGACCGACCCCAAGGCCGGCGCCAAGGGCGTGAGCCTGATCATGGTGGAAGCGGACCGCGAGGGCTTCCGCCGCGGCCGCAAGCTGGAGAAAGTGGGCCAGCGCGCCGCCGATACCGCCGAGCTGTTCTTCGACAACGTGCGCGTGCCTGCCGGCAACCTGATCGGCAATGAGAACGGCGGCTTCATCCACCTGATGGAAGAACTGCCCCAGGAGCGCCTGATCATCGCCGTGTACTGCGCGGCAAGACTGGAGCGCCAGCTCGAACTGACCGTGCAATACGTCAAGGACCGCCGCGCCTTCAACCAGACCGTGTGGGACTTCCAGAACACCAAGTTCAAGCTCGCCGACGTCAAGGCCCAGGCCGTGGCCGTGCGCACCATGGTGGACTACTACATCGCCCAGCACATGGAGCGCAAGCTCACGCTGCAGGAGGCGGCCATCGCCAAGCTTTTCGCCACCGAGACCATGTGGAAGTGCATCGACGAGATGGTGCAACTGCACGGCGGCTACGGCTACATGCTGGAGTACCCGATCGCGCGCGCCTTCGTCGACATGCGCGTGACCCGCATCTTCGGCGGCACCAGCGAAGTGCTGCGCGACCTGATCGCCCGCAAGCTTTAAGTCCTACCGTCATCCAGAGAACCAGGAAACCATCATGAGCGAAAAAGTACTAGTTGGCGGCGTGGGCATGATCCCCTTCGCCAAGCCCGGCGCGAGCCTGAGCTATACCGAAATGGGCGCCGAAGCCGTGCGCCGCGCCCTGGCCGACGCCGGTATCGGCTACGACCTCGTGCAGCAGGCCTTCGCCGGCTACGTCTACGGCGACTCCACCTGCGGCCAGACCGCGCTGTACGAGGTGGGCATGACGGGCATCCCCATCGTCAACGTCAACAACAACTGCTCGACCGGCTCCACCGCGCTGTACCTGGCACGCCAGGCCATCGCGATGGGCGATGCCGACTGCGTGCTGGCGGTCGGCTTCGAACAGATGCAGGCCGGCGCGCTGAAGTCCCACTGGGACGACCGCCCGGTCACCCGCGCGCGCTTCCAGCCGATCATGCACGGCCTGACCGCCGACATGGCGCACCTGCCGCAGGCGGTGCGCACCTTCGGCGGCGCGGGGCGCGAGTACATGCAGCGCTATGGCGCCCGCCTGGAAACCTTCGCCGCGGTGCGCGCCAAGGCCAGCCGCCACGCCGCCAACAACCCGCTGGCGCTGTTCCGCAAGGTGGTGACCACCGAAGACGTGATGAACGACGCGGTGCTGTTCCCCGGCGTACTGACCCGCCTGATGGCCTGCCCGCCGACCTGCGGCGGCGCCGCCGCCATCCTGGTGTCGGAACGTTTCGCCAAAAAGCACGGCCTGCGCACCGATGTGCAGATCCTGGCCCAGTCGCTGACCACCGATCCGCCCGCCTCGTTCGATCCGCCGTCGATGCTGAACTATGTCGGCACGCATATGACGCGCGCGGCTGCCAACAAGGTCTATGAGAAGGCAGGCATCGGGCCGGAAGACATCGACGTGTGCGAACTGCACGACTGCTTCGCGCAGAACGAAGTGATCTGCTACGAAGCGCTGGGCTTCTGCCCCGAAGGCGGCGCCGAGAAGTTCGTGATGGACGGCGATAACACCTACGGCGGCCAGGTTGTGGTCAACCCGTCGGGCGGCCTGCTCTCCAAGGGGCACCCGCTGGGCGCCACGGGGCTGGCGCAGTGCTACGAGCTGACCCATCAGCTGCGCGGCACCGCCGAACAGCGTCAGGTGAAGGATGCGAAACTGGCGCTGCAGCACAACCTGGGGCTGGGCGGCGCCTGCGTGGTGACGCTGTACGGCAAGCACTGACATAGGGCACCACCTGCCCGACATGAAGGACAAGGTGCGAGCCGCCTGCCGACCCGAGCCGGCGGCCGCACCCAGACAGGAGACAGCAAAATGAAGTTCTCTCTACCGTTGCGCCTGCTTGGCTTCGGCCTCGCCATCTCCATGCTGGCGCCGGCGCTGGCGGCGCCAGCCGCTTCGGCCGACAGCTTTCCGTCGCGCCCGCTGCGCTTTATCGTGCCGCTGACGCAGGGCAGCGGCTCCGACACCGTGACCCGCTTCGTGGCGGACCAGGTGGGCAAGGAGCTGGGCCAGCCCGGCATCGTGGAGAACCGTCCCGGCGCCGATACGCTGATCGCCGTGCAAAGCATGCTCAACGCGCCGGCCGACGGCTACAGCATCTTGCTGATCACGCCGAGTTCCATGGTGATCAACCCGCTGGTGCATGACAGCCTGCCGTACGATCCGCAGCGCGATATCCGGCCGCTGGCCAGCGCCATCCGCAGCACCTCGGTGCTGGTGACGGGTGCCGGTTCCAGCTTCAAGACCTTCGACGATGTGCTGGGCGCGGCCCGCAAGAAGGCGCGGTCGGTCAGCATGGCGAACTACAGCTACCACTACCGCCTGGGCGGGCTGCAGATGCAGCAGATGGCGGGCGTTGAGTTCAACCACATTCCCTACAAGGGCGCGTCGCAGGTGCAGTCGGACCTGATGGGCGGTTCGGTGGACGTTGCGCTGCTGGACGTGGGCGGCGCGCTGCCGCTCATCCGCGCCGGCAAGCTGCGGCCGCTGGCGGTGACCGGCAAGGCCCGCCATCCGGAGTTGCCGGCCGTGCCGACCGTGCGCGAGAGCGGGCTGCCGAACTACGAACTCTCCGTGTGGATCGGCTTTGGCGTCAGCAGCAAAACCCCGGAACCCATTGCGCACAAGCTCGAAATGGCTTTGCTCAAGGTGATCGACAAGCCGGAGTTCAAGGACTTTGCCGCACGCACCGCGTATGCCGACGTGATCGGCCAGTCCGGCAAGCAGATGGCCACCATGATCGGAGCGGAAACGGTGCGTTACCGCCAACTGGTCAAGACCTATGACGTCAGCGCGCGCTGAACGCCGCAACGCAACCAGCCAACAGAATTAGGAATCAAGGATTCGCCATGCAACAGCTTTGCAAGGATCGCGTAGTCGTTATCACCGGCGCTGGCCGGGGCCTCGGGCGCGAGTACGCGCTGGAGTTCGCGCGGCAGGGCGCCAAGGTGGTTGTCAACGACCTGGGCGGGAAGGGCGACGGTTCGGGCGCGGCCAGCGGACCCGCGCTGGAAGTGATCGCGGAGATCCGCGCGATGGGCGGCGAGGCCCTGGCCAACTTCGACGACGTGGCCGACTGGACCGGCGCGAAGAACATGATCGACGCCGCCATCCGCGAGTTCGGCGGGCTGGATGTGCTGGTCAACAACGCCGGCATCCTGCGCGACCGCACGCTCGTCAACATGACCGAGGAAGACTGGGACTCGGTGATCCGCGTGCATATGCGCGGCACCTTCGCGCCGTCGCGCCATGCCGCCGCCTACTGGCGCGAGGAGTCCAAGGCGGGCCGCCAGCGCGTGGCGCGCCTGATCAATACCAGCTCGTCGTCGGGCCTGTACTGCAACGCGGGCCAGGCCAACTATGGCGCGGCCAAGGCGGGCATTGCCGCCATGTCGGTGATTGCCTCGCGCGAACTGGACCGCTATGGCGTGACGGTCAACGCGATCTACCCGACCGCGATGAGCCGCCTGACGGAAGACATCTTCGCGGCCAGGCGCGCCGAGTTCACCGCCGGCGCCGCGCCGGGCTTCGATCCGCTGGACGCCGGCAACGTGGCGCCGCTGGTGGCATGGCTGGGCAGTACCGAATCGAGCGATATCACCGGGCGCGTGTTCGGCGTGCGCGGCGGCCGCATCACCGTGGCCGAGGGCTGGCATGCCGGCCCGCGCATGGAAAAGGAAGGCCGCTGGCTGGCCGAAGAACTGGGCGCGAGGATTCCCGGGCTGGTACGGCAGGCCGCGGCCAACGCCGACACCTCCGGCGAGATCCCGGGAGTGACTCGATGACCAAGACCCCGAAATACCTGGGCGACCACGCCGAACTGACGCCGGAAAAGCCCGCGGCAATCAACGGCTCCACCGGCGAGATCCTGACCTATCGGGAACTCGACGCGCGCTCCAATCGTTTCGCCCAGTGCCTGTACGCGCTGGGGCTGCGGCGCGGCGACCACATCGCCATGGTGCTCGAGAACAATATGCGCTGCTTCGAGCTGTGCTGGGCGGCGCTGCGCTCGGGGCTGATGATCACCCCCGTCAACCGCTTCCTGACGGCGGCGGAAGCGGCCTACATCATCCAGGACAGCAACGCCCAGGTGGTGGTGACGTCGTACGCCATGCGCGACCTGGCGGCGCAGCTCTCCGGCCAGATGCCCACCTGCCGCCTGCAACTGATGATGGATGGCACGATCCCCGGCTGGGACAGCTACGAGGCAGCCACGCAGGCCTGTCCCGCCGAGCGCCTGGCCGAGGAATGGATGGGAGCCACCATGATCTACAGCTCGGGCACCACCGGGCGGCCCAAGGGCATCATCCGCAACCAGCCCAACGGCATGGTCACGGAAGGCTCCGGGTCGGCGCGCCGGCCGCAGTTCGAACGCTACGGCTTCGACGCGCGGACCATTTACCTGTCGCCGGCCCCGCTGTATCACACCGCGCCGCTCGGCTACGGGCTGGAAACGCAGTTCTGCGGCGGCACCATCGTCTTCATGGAGAAGTTCGACGCGGTGGAAGCGCTGCGCATGATCGAGCGCTACCGCGTGACCCACAGCCAGTGGGTGCCGACCATGTTCATCCGCATGCTCAAGCTCGAACCGGCGCAGCGCCAGGGCTTCGACCTGTCCAGCCACCGTGTCGCCATCCATGCCGCGGCGCCGTGCCCGCAGGACGTCAAGCACCAGATGATCGACTGGTGGGGGCCGATCCTGCATGAGTACTACGCGGCCACCGAGGGCAATGGCGTGACCACGCTCGATACGCAGCAATGGCTGGCTCACCCCGGTTCGGTCGGCAGCGCCTTGCTGGGCGTCCTCCATATCTGCGACGACGAGGGCAATGAGCTGCCGGTGGGGGAAACCGGCATGGTGTACTTCGAGCGCGAGCAGCTCCCGTTCCACTATCACAACGATCCCGAGAAGACCCGCTCGGCGCAGCATCCGGTGCATCCGACCTGGACCGCCGTCGGCGACGTGGGCCGCCTGGATGCGGACGGCTATCTCTACCTGACCGACCGCAAGGCGTTCATGATCATCTCGGGCGGCGTCAATATCTATCCGCAGGCTATCGAGGACGCGCTGGTGGTCCACCCTAGCGTGGGCGACGCCGCGGTGATCGGCGTGCCGAACGCCGAGATGGGCGAAGAGGTCAAGGCCGTGGTCGAGCCGGCCAGCGGCGTGGTGCCGTCGGAAGCGCTGGCCGAGGAACTGCTGGCCTACCTGCGCACCAAGGTGGCCCGCTACATGGTGCCGCGCTCGATCGATTTCATCGACGCCATGCCGCGCCTGCCGACCGGCAAGCTCTACAAGCAGCCGCTGCGGGAGCGCTACTGGAATGCGCCCGTACCGGCGCGCAAGACCTGAATAACGATGCGGCGGGCCGGCCGCGCTGTAGCGCCGTGCCATCCGCCCGCACCGAAACCTGGAGCAAGAAGTGAGCAACCTGCTTGATGCCTTCCACCTTACGGCCCTGCCTCCCGAGGCCGAGGCCTTTCGCGCGGAAGTGAAGGATTTCCTCAAGGAAAGCCTGCCACCCGCGACCGCCGATATCCGCGCGCGCTCGTGGCTGGGCTTCGACGCAGCTTTCAGCCGGCGCCTCGCCCAGCGCGGCTGGGTCGGGCTGACCCTGCCCGCCAGCTACGGCGGCGCGGGCATGGATGCGTTCAGGCGCTTCGTGCTGGTGGAGGAACTGCTGGCCGCGGGCGCGCCGGTGGCGGCCCACTGGGTGGCCGACCGGCAGAGCGGTCCGCTGATCCTGAAATACGGCAGCGAGGCGCAGAAGGACTTCTACCTGTCCCGGATCTGCGCGGGCACGGCGTTCTTCTGCATCGGCATGAGCGAGCCGAACGCCGGTTCGGATCTGGCCAGCGTGCGCACGCGCGTCACGCGCTGCGAAGGCGGGTGGCGCCTGAACGGCCGCAAGATCTGGACCACCAACGCGCATCACTGCCACTACATGATCGCGCTGGTGCGCTCGTCCGGTGTGCCGGAAGACCGCCAGAAGGGCCTCTCGCAATTCATCGTCGACCTGTCGCTGCCCGGCGTCAACGTGCGGCCCATCGTCGACCTGACCGGCGACGCGCACTTCTCCGAGGTGACCTTCGACGACGTCTTCCTGGCCGACGGCACGCTGATCGGCAACGAGGGCGGCGGCTGGGAGCAGGTCACGGCGGAACTGGCCTTCGAGCGCAGCGGCCCCGAGCGCATCTACTCCAGCATCGTGCTGATCGATTGCTGGGCCGGGCACCTGCGCCGGCACGGCGCCACCGACGCCGATACCGTTTTGCTGGGCAGCTTCGCCACGCAACTGGCCACCTTGCGCAGCCTGTCGGTGGCGGTCACCGCCAGGCTGGTCCGCGGCGAAAGCCCGATTGTCGAGGCGGCGCTGGTGAAGGACATCGGCACGGAGTTCGAGCAGGCCATCCCCGCGCTGCTGGAAGCCGCCATTGCCGCGGACCCCGGGCAGGAAGTGGATGCCGAGCTCTATCGCACGGTGGCTTACCTCAGCCAGATCTCGCCGACATTCTCGCTGCGCGGCGGTACGCGCGAAGTGCTGCGCGGCATGATCGCGCGCGGCCTGGGCTTGCGCTGAAGCACGCGGCCAACGCATACGGCTAATGCCTACGATTTAGAAAGAGAGACTCATGTTCACCGAAGCCATTGAGCAAATCCTGCGCGACCGGGTCACACCGGAAGCGGTGCGGGCAATCGAGAAAGGCGCGGCGCCCACGGCGGTCTGGGACGCGCTGGATGCGGCGGGTTTCCTGGAACTGCTGGCGCCCGAGGCCGAAGGCGGCGCGGGGCTGCCATTGCCGGCGCTGGCGCCCATCTTCACCGCTTTCGGGCGCTATGCCTTGCCGGTGCCTGCGGCGCAGAGCATCGCGGCGCGGGCGCTGTTGCGCGACGCCGGCGTGCCGGTGCCTGCCGGCATGATCACCCTGGCCGGTGCCTGCCGGCGCACGCCGGACGGCGTGCTGCGCGCGCCGCTGGTGCCGTTCGGCATGACCAGCGACCATGTGCTCGCGAACGTGGACTGCAGCCTGCTGCTGCTTGACGCGACGCAAGCGCAGCGCGTGCCCACCGGCGTGCGCGGCAGCCTGTGCGGCACGCTGAGCTGGAACAGTGACGCCGTGCCTGCCGCCCTTGGCGGCAATGGCGAAGAGGTTCGTCTGTTCAGCGCGGCGATCCACGCGGCCGCTATCGCCGGTGCCCTTGACCGGGTGTTCGGCATGACCCTGCAATACTGCAATGACCGCTCGCAATTCGGCAAGTCGATCGGCAAGTTCCAGGCGGTGCAGCATCACTTGAGCGTGATGGCCCAGCATGTGGCATCGGCGGGCATTGCCGCCGAAATGGCCTTCAGCGATGCGGGCCAGGTCCCGGCCCGGCTGCCGGCAGCCATGGCCAAGGCGCGCACCAGCATGGCGGTGCCGCTGGTGGCAGCGGCGGCGCACGCCCTGCATGGCGCCATCGGCGTGACCGAGGAATACGATCTCCAGCTCTACACGCGGCGCCTGCATGAATGGCGCGCGGCCGATGGCGCGGAGACGTTCTGGAACCGCATGGTCGGTGAAGCGCTGCTGGACCGGGCGCAGGGCTCGGTGGCGGATTTCGCACGGACGACGCTCTGCGCCGTGCCGGCATGAGCGCGCGCAGCCGGGCCGCCGGGCGGCTGCTGCCGATCCTCAGCGAACTCCGGATGGAAGTTCGCGCGCGCAGCCGGCTCGCCCACAAGCTCACGCTGAAGCGCACGGCGAATGGCACGGAAGACTACTACGCCCATCTGGCCGGCTTGTTCGATCGCTGGATCGAGGACAGCGACTTCCATACGCGGGTGGTCTGCTTCGCCTCGGCGACGGAGTTCGGCATGGCGATGCAGCACCATGCCGAACGCTGCCAGGCCGCGGCCCAGGAGAGCGGATCGGATGCGCTGCGCGCGCTGTTCTGGGCATCGCTGCGCCGTATTCAGGCGCGGCGCGGCCACGCCCCTGACATGCGCGCGCCCGCGCCCCCGCCGTTGGCCGCCAGCCCGGAGGCGGCACCGCCATTGCAGGACCTGTGCGCGCGTTGCGAAAGCCTGCGCCACGACGCGCGCTGCGCCGATGGCCATGCCGCGCTGCGGCCTGTCGGCGACGTCCGCTGGCGCAGCTTTGGCGCGGGCGTCGTGTGCCAGACCAAGGAACATCAGTGCCGCGCCTGCAACACCAGATGGACCCGGCGCTGGAGTGTGTCGGATCCGTTCACGGGATGGACAGTGACCCGCCATGCCGCACCCATTCACCACGATGGAAGCATCGTATCAAGCAGCGATTGACGCCGCGAGGAGAACAAATCCATGTCCGATTTTCTGAAGTACGAGCAGGAAGGCCACATCGTTACGCTGACCATGAACGAGCCGGAACGGCGCAATCCCCTGACCGGCAACACGGCGGTACCGGAGTTCCTGGCCGCCGTCGACCGGATCCAGGACGACCGCTCCGTGCGCGCCGTGGTGATCACCGGTAGCGGCGCGGCGTTTTCGTCCGGCGGCAATGTGCGCGACATGGGGCGCCATGCCTCCGGCGAGGTACCTGGCATGGAGATCCGGCAAGACTACCGGCGCGGCATCCAGCGCCTGCCGCTGGCGCTGTTCAACCTGGAGGTGCCGTTGATCGCGGCGGTCAACGGGCCTGCCATCGGCGCGGGGCTGGACCTGACGTGCATGTGCGACATCCGCATCGCGTCGGAGCAAGCCAGGTTCGCCGAGAGCTTCGTCAAGCTGGGCATCATTCCCGGCGACGGCGGCGCCTGGCTGCTGCCGCGCATCATCGGCCTGTCGCGCGCGGCGGAGCTGACCTTTACCGGCCGGATGATCGATGCGCGCCAGGCGCTGGAATGGAACCTGGTGTCGCGCGTGGTACCGGCCGGGGAACTGCTGCCCACCGCGTACGGCATCGCGCAGGTGATTGCCGCCAACCCGCCGCACGCGGTCCGGCTGGCCAAGCGGCTGCTGCGCGAGGGCATGCACACGCGGCTGGACACGCTGCTGGAGATGTCGGCGGCCTTTCAGGTCCTGTCGCACCAGACCGAGGACCATCGGGAAGCGGTCTCCGCCTTTGTCGAGAAACGTTCCCCGTCGTTCGAGGGATAAGCATGGCGCAAGCCATCGTCATGCCATGACAGAATCCAGCTTTCGCACGCGCATCACCGATCTCTTCGGCATCCGCCATCCGCTGCTGCTCGGCGGCATGCATCACCTCGGCGAATCCGGCATCGTCGCCGCGGTGGTCAACGCGGGCGCCATGGGGTTTATCACCGCGCGCTCGTTCGACAGTGTCGACGCCTTGCGCAGCGATCTGCGCCGCTGCCGGGCGCTGACCAACGGCCGGCCGTTCGGCGTGAACCTGACGCTGTCGCGCCGCCCGGGCGCCAACAAGGACGTCGCCGCGTGGATACAGGCCGCGCTGGCGGAGGGCGTGCGCCACTTCGAGAGCGCGGGTTCGTCGCCAGGGGAACTGGTCGATGCCATCCATGATGGCGGCGGCATCCTGATCCACAAGTGCCCCAGCGTGCGCCATGCGCTGAGCGCGGAGCGGCTTGGGGTGGACGCGATCGCGCTGGTCGGGATGGAAGAGGGTGGCCATCCGGGAGACAACCAGCTGTCGGCGTTCCTGAATGGCGCCTTTGCGCTGGAACAGATCCGCATCCCGCTGGTGATCGGCGGCGGTATCGGCAACGGCCGGCAGATTGCCGCCGCGCTCGCGCTGGGCGCCGACGGCGTTGTCATGGGCAGCCGTTTCATGGTCGCGTCGGAGATCATCGCGCACGATGCCCTGAAGCAGAGAATCGTGGCGTCCGATGCGGGTTGTTCGACCGCGATCCTTGCTTCGCTCGGCGATACGTGGCGGGTCCTGGTCAATGACGCGGCGCGCGAGGTGCAGCGGCTGGAAGCCGGTGGCGCGCGCCGCCATGCGGAATTTGGCGACCTGATCCTGTCTTCGCGTACCCGGCAGCGGGTCTACCAGGATGGCGATGTCGAAGGCGGGATCGTCTCGCTGGGGCCCGCCGGCGGCTTTGCCGATGGCATCGTGCCGGCGGCGGAGATCGTTGAGCGGCTCATGCGCGATGCGGCGAGTGCAGCACGGATGTTCGCCGGGCGCTTTGCCTGGGCGGCTCCCGGGCATGTTTTCCCGGCTTAGACCGCGGTTCAATCGTCTAAGCTAGTCAGCATACGGTTCCCGAGGGATTTGGGTCCGGTAGCTTGTTCCATGGTTACGGCATTGTTGTGCGGGATGGCAGCCCCCGATCTTCATGCTGCCAAACGGAGAAAGGATATGACCAAGTCTCGGATGAACATTGTTCTTGTGCATGGTGCCTGGGGCGATGCCTCGCACTGGCGGGGCGTCATCCCCTTGCTGCACGCCAAGGGCTACCACGTGGTCGCGGTGCAAAACCCCCTGACGGGGCTGGCCGACGACATTGACCGCACGAGCAAGCTCGCCGCGGCACAGGAGGGTCCGACCTTGCTGGTGGGGCATTCCTATGGCGGCGCGGTCATCACCGGCGCTGGCCACGCGCCGAATGTGGCGGGCCTTGTCTATGTCGCCGCGTTCGCGCCGGATGAAGGGGAAAGCCTGGGGAGCATCTTTGCACGGCAAGCGCCGCCTCCGGGCGCCGCGCATATCCGGCCGGACAAGGAAGGCTTCCTCTGGCTCGATCCCGTGGCCTTCAAGGAGAGCTTTGGCGACGACCTGGATGACACGGACGCCCTGGTGATGGCGGCGACGCAAAAGCCTATCGCAGCACGGTGCTTCGAGGATAAGTCCGGACCGCCGGCCTGGAAGACCAAGCCTGCCTGGTACCAGGTGTCGGACAACGACCGCATGATCCCGCCGGAGGCCGAGCGCTGGATGGCGGAACGCATGCAGCCGAAGAAGACGATTTCGCTTGCGGCGAGCCACGCTTCGCTGGCGTCGCATGCGGGAGAGATCGCCGATCTGATCGATGAGGCCGCCCGCTCGCTGGAGGCGAAGTAGACGCGCCTGACGCAGCGCTTGCCGAGACCATCGGCAGGCAAGCGGGGACGGGCAGTCAGGGGACGGGATGCGTCAGCCCGGCGCATCCCGTCCCGTCCGCCACGGTCCCGAGCGGGAACTCGCGCTCCGCCAGTTCCCGGAAACGATGTGCCGCCTGGCTTTCAAGGCCCGGGCGGTGGACCAGCGCCAGGCCGATGGATGCCGCCAGCGGGAAGTCGGTGAAGGGCCGGTAGACGATGCCGGCGCTCGGCCAGCGTTTCACGATGGACGGCACCAGGCCAACCCCGAGCCCGCTTTCCACCAGTGCCAGTACGGTCTGGATCTGGATGGCTTCCTGCCTGACGCGCGGCAGGAAGCCCGCGAGCTGGCAGGCCATCATGGCCGCGCTGTGCAGCCCGGACCCTTCGTCCGGGGCGTACATCACAAAGCGCTCCTGCGCCAGTCCGGCCAGCGGCATGGGTCCTTCACCGGCCAGCGGGTGGGCGCGCGGCAGCGCTGCCACGAACTGGTCGTGCTCCAGCTGCAACAGTTCCGCGTTGGCGCGCCTGAGCAAGGGCGTGCGCACCAGGCCCACATCGAGCGCTTCCTCGTCCAGCATCTGCATGATGCGCACGGAAGTGGATTCGCGCAGGACCAGCTCCACACCGGGGTAGTCGGCGTGAAAGCGGGACACCAGGCGCGGCAGCAACGCAAGGGTGGCGGAGCCGACAAAGCCGATGCGCAGAACGCCGCCGGTGCCGCAACTGGCGGCACGGGCCACTTCGCTCAACTGCCCCCCGTGAAAGAGGATAAGACGCGCTTCGGCCAGCGCGGCGCGGCCGGCGGCGGTCAGCGTGACGCCGCGCGCGTCCCTGGAAAACAGCGTGATATCCAGCTCCGCCTCCAGCTTCTGGATCGAAACCGACAAGGCGGGCTGCGCGATATGCAGGCGTTCGGCGGCGCGGTGGAAATTCAGCGTTTCGGCCAGCACGACAAAGTGCCGTATGCGTCGGAGATCCATCAGATCGGGGACTTCGCTTAGAGGGGACTTCGAAGGGAACATGTTAGTCCGCCGCGCGGGCATTACGCATCCGGGTTAGCCCGATAGCGCAACGACGTGCCCGGTGGCGGCACGCGGCGCGATAACGATTGTCTATCGGCCGCGCGCAAATCGGTATTGGACGCTGTCTTGCGCGCTGACTAATCTGGCGCGACGTTCGATGACAGATTCGATGACAGATGCAATTTTTGGCGAGGACAGACTGACATGATGAAAGCGCTCGGACATATCAAGGTGCTCGACCTGACACGCGTGCTGGCAGGCCCGTGGGCCACGCAGAATCTCGCCGACATGGGCGCGGACGTGATCAAGATAGAGCGGCCGGGCGGAGGCGACGACACGCGCGCTTATGGCCCGCCGTTCCTGAGGAACGCGCAAGGCATGGAAGCCGCCGATTCGTCGTACTTCCTCAGCGCCAATCGCGGCAAGCGCTCGGTCACGGCGGACCTGGCCTCGCCGGAAGGCCAGGAGATCGTGCGCGAACTGGCGCGCACGGCGGACGTGCTTGTGGAGAACTACAAGGTGGGAACGCTGGCACGCTACGGCCTTGCCTATGAAGACCTGCGCGCGCTGAATCCGCGCCTGGTCTATTGCTCCATCACCGGCTTCGGCCAGTCCGGGCCCTATGCGTCGTTGCCCGGCTATGACTTCGTGTTCCAGGGCATGAGCGGCCTGATGAGCATCAGCGGCCTGCCGGACGGCGAGGCCGGAGGCGGCCCCGTCAAGTCCGGCATCGCCATCAGCGACCTGCTTACCGGCATGTACGCCAGCACCGCCATCCTGGCCGCGCTGGAACACCGCAATATCAGCGGGAGCGGCCAGCATATCGACCTGGCGCTGCTCGACTGCATGGTCACCATCGGCTCCTACCAAGCCATCAATTACTTCCTGTCCGGCAAGATTCCGCAGCGCATGGGCAATGCCCACTCCAACATGGT